>BNWK01000023.1 GCA_025998775.1 Alphaproteobacteria bacterium
CTTCAGGCGGATCAAGAGGAGTTTCCTTGAACGTATATAATGCTTCATGTGTGTGGTATTTTCGCTTTGTCTCATCATAATTTGCAAGCCAAATCGAGATCATATTGGGCAACTGATCGAATTCCTGACCTTCTTTTAATCCTTCCGGCATCGTTCTTGACTGATAAAAAGCGGAACGATTAATGATGCGTCCATCGTCGAAGCACTGCATCTCGATCCCAAGTTTTGTTGAATTATCAGTAGTCGCTCTGATATCCAAACGGATAGACTTACCTTTTGGTAAATCTTTTGGTATTTCCGGATTTTCGATCGTTATGTCTTGAATAATAGGATTTCCATCAAGAATGGCGTTCAGAAGGCTGATTAACGCTCGTTTATGAGACACTTTCGCGAAAATATTTTTGAAAATGTAGTCCGAACACGGCGACAGTAAGTCAATTTTCTCTTCGGTTTTCACATTCAACTCCCTCTAAAATATTTTATAAAAACCACACCATATCATATGCTACGCATTGTACCACAACTAGCTCCAGGATGGCAAGAAAATACGCATTTTTTTGAGTTCGTTTTCGGGGGACGTTCACTTAGCAGTCGCCATTTTTTCTGAAGCATGTATAACATATTGAAAACACAGGAGAATTCATGAAGCGGAACTGGTGAATTTACGAGTTCGTGCGAAGTGACAAAAAAAGCGGATGTCCCCTCGTTTTTGGAGAGCCTGGGATTGAGGCGCTCCACGGGAGCGGAACTGGTGAACGAGTTCGTCTGAAGTGGCGACTCCTCCACCAGGTTGTCTGTATGGCTAGAGAATTTTACATTTTAATCAAAGGCAATGCATCCCTCAAGTCCTCTGTCCCTGAGGATCTTGCGGCGTTGAATGTGTTTTAAATTAATGAAAAAGTTATCGCATGTCCTGCAAGGACCTCTCCAAATCTCCGATTATTCTCCAAACGAGCGGAACTGGAGAATCGTCTCCAAAATGCCATCGAAGCCCTCTGCTTGAGGCGTTTTCTAAAATTTAACTAAAAACTCGTGTGCAAAAGTTCGACCAAAAGCTCTGGGATAGCGGTCATTTCATGGTGGAAAAGTGAAAATCGCTTGTTCTGCTCACGAAATTTCGATGTGTTTTCAACGTGTTGCTGAGATGTTCTTTAGAAATGGAAGAGTGGTGGCGGATGCCACTGGTTTGCACAGAGATCTTTGCTTGCAGTTGACGCATGCTTTGGTGCAGCTAGTGAGGTAGATTCCGAAACAAAAACATACAAGTGAAAATTACAAAAAGTGCAACTAGTGCGTTGATTTTATTGTGTTTTTAAAAAAAGTCTTTACTTTGTTTTTGGAATTATGTTATAAGTTAATCATGATAAAGATTGTGTTAAGCCTGTTGCAAAAACCTCTTGGATTCTCTGATTATCAGGATTAAAAGTCAGCTTATGCAACAAGTCTGTTATGCGATCTTTGTTTGTTAATCCTAGCAATTTTATCTATTTAATCAACAAGGGAGAAGAAGCATGCAATTTAACGAACTTAAATTTTTAACAGAAGTTCAAAGGATACACCTAAATCAGGAAGAGATTGGCATATATAAAGCCATTCAAAAAAGTGACGTTCGCTCAAAACTCAACAATTTCGTGGACTATGGAAACAACCCGCGATTCTCAGCTGCTCTCGATGCAATCTGCGAGAATCTAGTTGGCAGAACAATATTCGAGCTTCTGATAACGAAGATGATCGCAAAAGGTAAAAAAATGCGGATAGTCGCACACAATAATCAAAATGAAGGAAGTTCATACGATAATTATGTCGTCTATATTAACTTGTCTAGGTATGACAAAAACAAAGGTGATGTTGGCATTGAATCGATGCAATATTACTGTGTCAACGCGGATGGAAAGATAGAAATCAAGCTCAAATCGCTTGCGGAATCAATATTCCACGAATTCTGTCACGCTTTGCATGAAGTGAGTGGAACTTATACTCCAAAAGTCGAAAAAAAATGCAGACTGGTGCTGGCTGAGGACTTTTGGACAAATGACGAAGAACTTCGAACAATCTGCTGTTTAGAACATGATCCAATTTGCGATCATTGCTTTGACCTCATCATGAGTGGCGATTCATTCCGTCCAAGATACGGTCATGGTGGATTTACCAAAGGAGAACGCAGCGAACAAGATGAAAGCGAGGAACGAAAAAAAATAAAAAAACATCTTCTGTTATCACAAAAATTTATGGACGGGTGGAAGGAGTATGTGGTATAAATATTAAATAAATTTTAGGAGAATTAATGGTGAAAAAGATATTATTTGCTGTAGTTGGTGCGTTTATATCGGCTTCTAGCTCATTTTGCATGCCCCCCATGGAAGCTAAGTTGCTTAGTTGCGTTAGTAAATGGTGCGAACTGAGGAAGAATTTTGAACCATTAAATTTCAGTATAGATCCGTACAAAGATAAGCTTCGGGAAGAAATCGGAGATGATAAGCCTGCTATTGAAGCGTTCGATCTTTTTCACCAGTGCAAATTTTCTGATCTTGTGGACTATTGGGACCTGAACAACAGTAATATGAAATCTGAGAACGCCGAAAGATTCAAAGAGATGTTGTTGGTATCTGCCGCTATAATTGAAAGGCAAGTATATGATGGATTTACGCTTAGGGGCAGAGAACCGGAATGCCCTAGCGTTTTGAAGATTATTTCAATAGTTGGCGGCGATCGGACGGCAGTAACCTGGAAAACAATAAAATATCCTCAGTTTTGTTTTGAAATGATGTTTAGCTTAACTGTAGATATTGCAAGCTGGAGTATAGGTACTAGAAAGCACTGTACACCCCCTAAACTGGCTCAATCATGTATGAGCATTTGCAGTGATCTTTGTTATAGTTTGAATTGGCCAATAAAAGAAGATGAAGTTTATTTAACGAATATTTTTCCTTGTATAGAAGATGCTTTTGGTAATTGCAGCCTAGAAAATATTTGGCCAAATTGGAATCTTGACCTATTCCCCGTGCCATATGGAATAAGCGTGAGTAGGCTTGGGAGATCGAAGACAATAGAGTGAGGTTTTGCCGTAGGGCGCGATGTTTGCGTCATCGAGGTCAGTGGTGGCAACTCCATTGACTTCGTCAGTAGCGTAACTCTGCACCCGATAATTTTTCATCAACATTACCAACATAATACAGTTCTTATTGCCGTTTTTCCATGGTAAACTCTGGAAGATTTTTGGGAAGGTATTGGGATGTTTAAAAAAATAATTTTGGTTTGCTGCCTTGCTATCGTAACAATTGGCTGCGATAGAGTTCACGAGTCCGCTGATACTCCTCTCATTCCGCGGAGTATTTTGCAAGCAAGTCCGGATAAATTCTGTGTATCCATGAGTAATTCCGGAGATAAAATCGCCTATCTCGCACGAAAAGGTAGCGGAATCGAATTGCGTGTCGAAGATTTATCTGGGAATCTCCTGAGAACGTTTGATGTAAAAAAATGTCTTGGAGCCTACAGTTATTATTGGGCAATTACAGGTGAGCATATCCTAATTGAACAGGATGATAATGGCGACCAAAACAATCGCGTCATTTGTTTAGACATAAAAACTGGCGCTTCAAGAAATCTCACGCCGTTTAAAGGAGCAAAATTTCATGTTTGTGGAATAAGCAAAGAATATCCGCATGAAATCATCATAATGTCCAACAAAAACGACCCTAAATGGTTCGACGCATATCGTGTAAACATAATCACCGGAAAAACCGATCTTATCTTTAGAAACACTGAATATATAACTTATTATTTCGATCATAATTTCAATTTGAGAGTGGCTTCCAAAATGATGGAGGACGGAAGCGTTGAGGATTACCTAATAACCAATGGCAAGAAGGAACTTTTCAGAAAAATCTCTTTTGAAGATACGAAAAATACTGGGTTTGCGTATTTTAACGCGGATAACCAAACCATTTATGGAACCGATTCGATAGGTCGCGATAAAGGTGCTTGGGTTTCGTATAATTTGCAAAATAAAACTTCCAAAGTTCTTTTTGAAAGCGACTTAGCAGATGTTGGAGAGTTCGCCTATGATCCAAACACATTTGCTCCTCAATGCTTTTCTATTGAATATCTAAAACCGGAAATTTTCGTTATTGATAAATCAATATCAAAAGATATCGCTTATTTACAATCCCAATTCGGAGGAAAAAATTTGGGCATCAACGCAAGAAACTATGGCGATGACACTTGGTTGATACATTACTCCGGATCGGATTCTTGCCAAAAATATTATTTGTATAAGCGAGATCCCAAAAGAGGCGAGCCGATTTCTTTTAAATTTTTGTTTTCCGCAAAACCAGAACTTGATAGGTATCAACTGCAGAAAAAAATTCCGATCCTAATAAAATCGCGAGACGGATTGGATCTGGTTTGCTATTTAACAAAATCGGCAGATTTTGAGAGAGCCAATCCGCGAAAATTGATCGTATATGTCCATGGTGGTCCGTCGACACGCGACAAAGATTGCTGCGAGCCAGATATTCAATTGTTGGCTAACCGCGGATATTCCGTTCTGCAAATAAATTATCGTGGATCGTCTGGATTCGGAAAGAAATTCGCTAACGCCGGCAATTGTAATCTTGCTAAAATTCGCAACGATATAATCGACGGAGTAAATTGGGCCATCGAAAACAAAATCGCCGATAAAAACTACGTCGCTATTATGGGAGGAAGTTTTGGTGGAGACTGTGCGCTTTCTGGCTTGGCTTTCACTCCGGACGTTTTTTGCTGTGGAGTTAGCATCTGTGGAGGATCTAACTGGATTACGTTTTTAGAAACAATGCCTGAGCATTGGCAACCTGCAATTGTGCGGTGTTATAAGTTTTTCGGAGATCCAAGAACGAAGGAAGGCCGGAAGTATTTGTGGGAAAATTCTCCAATTTCACGCGCAAATGATATCAAAAAACCGCTGCTATTTTTCCAGGGTAAAAACGATCCATGCGTCAATCCAAATGACTTCAGCCAAATTATTACAGCCTTGAAAAAGAGAAGAGCGCCTGTCGTTTCCGTTTTATATCCTGACGAAGGACATGGATTCTACCGCGAGCCAAACGCAAAGTCTTACATGGCTATTGCGGAAATGTTTTTGGCGAAGATAATGGGCGGACGATTCGAACCGATTCATCCTGGCGAACTCGACGGCTCCTCTCATCAAATCATCGAAGGGAAAGAATTGATTGGATTGAAGTAAAGACCATGATAAAAAGATGCAGTTGGGGCAATTCAAGTGAATGGCTGAAGAAATATCACGATGATGAGTGGGGAAAGCCACTGCACGATGATCGAAAACTTTTTGAAATGCTTATTTTGGAAGGAAAGTCGTGTGGTTTGAGTTGGGAATTGATTCTGAAAAAACGAGAACATATGAGAATTGTTTTTGATAATTTTGATCCGGAAGTTTTGGTAAATTACGACGATTCCAAAATTGATGAGCTTTTGAAATGGTATAAAGAGCGCAATTCAGCTGGAAAAATTATCTCCATTAATTTGATCGATACTTGCTATTTATCTGCCAATGATTTTTCAGTGAAAGGCGATGCTCAGAAAATTATGAAGCAAGTCGGAAAAATAGTGGAAAAATGACTAATTTCAATGGATATTGACAAAATTATCGATAACGTCGATGTACTGGCGAGTGGTAATATTGAGAAACTTTGTAAAATTAAGGAGCAATAATGTTATTCATTGTGATAGTTATTATGGACATTCTCAGCTCGGCGGAAATGGACATTTGTGTGCCGAGTTTTCCCGAAATCCAGAGTGTGTTTGGCATTTCTTCCTTTGCCGTCGAATTTGTTCTTGGCATTAATTTATTGGCCCACTGCATTGGAGCTCTGGTGGCTGGAAATCTTGGAGATAGATACGGCAGAAAACCGATAATATTGTCTGGTTTAGCTCTATTTATTTTCGGAAGCCTGATGTGTGCACTTTCTCCGAGTTACTATATGTTACTCGTTGGAAGGTTTGTTCAGGGCATTGGTATATCGTGTCCAACAGTGCTGACGTATGTGATCATACCTGATACATACGACATAAAAACGCATCAAAAGCTTCTAGGATTGCTAAGTTTTTTTTCGACGTTAGCCGCGGCGATTGCTCCGATTATCGGCAGCTACACAACTTTGCTTTTCGGCTGGAGAGGCAACTTCTATCTGCTCTTAATTTTAGGGATTGCCAGCTACGTTTTTGGATATTTTTTTCTACCAGCCGGCGTTAGGAATAACGATATTTCTGTAAGCCTAATCGAATATGTAAAAATCCTAAAAAACAAATCCGTATTATGCTGGATTTGGACTTTGGAAACGCCGAACCAAGACCGATCAGAATTAGCGAAATTGTTCGATAGAGTTGTTGGAGAGAATTTTTATGCATAAAATTATAGCGTTATTATTTCTATTGGGAGTTTCTTCTTTGGAAGCGAAAATCATAACAACGGATAAAATCGAAGATATCGAAGTTGAGTTTGCAAAAGCCGATAATGAGACGCTTGTAATTTTTGATTGTGATGATGTTTTGATAGAGGCACATGATGCCATCCTGCAATATCAAAATGAAGGTGCCCTGAAAATTATAGCCAATGATTTCATGAAATCTCTAGCAAATCATCATGACGAAAAACATAATCCGAAAGATACATATGTTTTTTTCCGCAGCATCGTAATGCGCGATTTAAGTGATGACCTATTAAATGATAGGTGGCCGTTGCTTATCAAGGTCTTACAATCCCGTGGAATAAAAACTATCTTGCTTACATCCCATGATACTGGAAAATTTGGAGTGGTGAAATCAATGGCGTTATGGCGACACAAAGAACTCTTAAAATTCGATATAGATTTCGCAAAATCGTGGCATAGTGTCGCAAGAATTGATTTGGGAAATGTTCCAGTAGATGAATGTGCCCACAACGGAGCATCAACGAATCCAGAATTTAATTATGGAATGCTGCTAACTGGAAAAGCGAAAAAAGGATTTACTCTCTCCGCCTTTTTATCAAAAATTCCCCAATACAAATTCAAAAAAATCATATTCATCGATGATAGAATAGATAATCTGAAATCCGTTGAGAAAGTCTCAAATGAAATCGGCGCTGAATTTGTTGGAATTGAATATACATATTCGAAAACCAAAAAACGTCCTACTCTGAATCTAGAAAAAGCCAGAAAACAATTCGAGATTCTTATAAAAGAAAAACGCTGGATGTCGGATGAAGAAATGGAAAAGATAAAATGAAAATTGAAGTTGTTACACATAATTCTGACTGGCCGAAAATGTTTGAGTCGGAAAAAACGATAATTTCGAATGCGCTTGGCGATAATTGTGTGGCGATTCATCACATCGGATCAACGTCTGTTCCTGGACTTGTGGCAAAACCAAAAATAGATATAATCGCTATTGCTAAGGATCGAAAAAGCTCCATCGAAAATTTAGAAAAAGCTGGATACAAATACAAAGGCGAATGGAACATTCCTCTGCAATGTGGGTTTAGCAAAAGAGATGGCGTTGCCGTAAATCTGCATATGTTTTTCGATGAAGATCATCCAGAAATTGAGTTGAATCTTCGTTTCCGTGATTTCCTAAAAACACATCCAGACGTTTGTCGTGAATATGGCGCTCTAAAAATGAAAATTTTGCAAGACGATGCTGCGCATGAAAAAGTCGGCAAGTTGTCGTTTCCGGTTTATACGATTAGAAAAAGAAAGTTCATCGACGACATTATAGAAAAGATTGGATTTAACCGATTGCGGATTTTGAAATGTCTCACCTATGACGAACGAAATGCAGCGAAACTTTTTCGGAAGAAATATTTCAGCGAACAAAAAGATCCTTACTTTGGAACTTTCGATGAACAAAATCACGAACATTTTATTTTGTATAAAGGAACAGAAATTATCGGATACGCACACATTCAGCTTTGGCCTGAATCCAGAGCTGCGTTGCGCATTATTGTGCTTTTGGAAGAAAGTCGTCGTCAAAATTTCGGTTCACATTTTCTCGAAATCATTGAAAAATGGTTGAAAGTTCACGATTACAAAAGTATTCATGTGGAATCATCGGAAAAAGCAGTGAATTTCTATAAAAAACACAAATACATCGAAATGTCATTTGACGATCCAGACGGATACGAAAGCGATCCGCAAGATATCGCAATTGGAAAAATGCTGGGATGAAACCAATGGCCAAAATAGTGGATTACTTCATAAGAAGCGTATCAATTAAACGCCAAGAGATTGAAGAAGATTCATATATAAATAGCATACCGGCAATTAAATCGATCAGAAAGTTGGCGCTTGATAATTCATTGACTTTTTTTGTTGGAGAAAACGGTTCTGGTAAATCCACGCTTTTGGAAGCCATAGCGGTAGCATATGGATTTAATCCAGAAGGGGGATCAAAAAATTTCAACTTTTGCACAAGAGCGACACATTCAGATTTGGGAAAAGCAATTGCCATCGTAAAAGGAGTAAGGAGTCCAAAAGACGGATTTTTCTTTAGAGCGGAAAGCTTTTATAACGTTGCTTCAGAAGTTGATAATCTTGGAATTAGTTTGAAATATTATGGAGGAAAATCCTTGCATGACCAATCACACGGAGAAAGTTTTTTTTCGTTGATTCAAAATAGATTTGGAGGAAACGGATTGTATATTCTCGATGAGCCTGAAGCAGCTCTATCACCTCAGAGACTGTTGTCGCTTATAGTTATTATTTCTCGATTAATTAAACAAAACTCGCAATTCATAATTGCTACGCATTCTCCGATCCTTTTGGGAATTTCTGGAGCGAATATTTTGTCTTTTGATGATGGAAAAATTCGCAAAACAAAATATGAAGATACCGAATGCTATCAAATAACGAAAATGTTTATAAATAACCGAGAACAGATATTGGAGAAATTGCTAAATGACGACAATGGCTAATTCTATCGATTATCTCGCAAATCATCAGGATCTGATTCCCATAGTTGCCAGGTGGTATTTCGATGCCTGGAGAAAATATACGAAAGATCCATCCATTACTGGACGAATTCAAACCAAACTTTTGAGTCGTTTGAACACAAATAAGCTCGATATATGTTTTTTATATTTTCAAAATGATGAATTGATTGGCACAATTAGTTTGGCAGAAAAGGATATTTCGAATAACGAAAGTTTTACTCCGTGTTTATCCAATCTATTTGTTATCGAAAAATATCGTCGACAAAAAATTGGAGAAAATCTCGTGGAGTACGCAAAGTGGCAGGCGAAAATTTTTGGATTCGAAAAAATATATCTTTACACAACTGATAAAACAGTGCATTTTTGGTACGAAAAACTTGGCTGGAAAATCATCAAAGAAGATGTAATGAACGGATTCGTTATAAAAATTATGGAGATGAAATTGTCCGAATCAAATAGAAATGAGACTAAGCCGAAATATATCACTTCAGATTTGAGTTCAAAAGCTGGTTCAGATAGCTCATATGCCTTAATCCTGCACAGTTATCTCCAGTATTATATTTTGCACGCAGTAAAGATATATGTTAATCACACCAAAAAAGCAAAACGTTTTGCATTGCTTGGTATTAAGGTAGCGAAGCCATTGGTGTGAGTACGGCACGCACAAAAAAATATTTCAAAAAAACCGCTTGACTCCTTCCAAAAAAGACATTATATTATGGCCAAGTTATTATTAGGGTGCGTGCTATGCTCAAGAGAGCAAACAAAAACCATCGTGCTTCTGCCGAAACCAACAATGTCGTGGGACATTTTGGAAACGATGAAGTCGTGGCATGCCGTAACGCATATGATGACTCGATAGCAAAATTAATAACGGGCGCATCTTGCAACGGCGCCTCTTCAGCCGCATATTCCATTCACATTATTCGAATTAGGCTCTAGCCAGCCAATCAAACACTTTTACTTTCAATCTATTATTGAAATTTATGCTAGGCATAAGCATTTTATTTTTTATGTTTCATGCTAGACACGAACGATTTTTATGAACTTTGATATACTTTTTTAATTTATGAGGAATAATATTATGAACGATTCTAAGAAAAATACATGCAAGGCAGTATTTTGCATGGTTGTAGGTTTAGCGTGTGCTGATGCGGTCTGCTCGGTCCACGAGACGTTGGACACGTTGACAAAAAACAAAAAGCATGACAGCTTTGGTTCGAGTCCATGCAAGTCGACGACGAAAGACGTTGATGCAAAATGCAACGATAAAACTGTAAATCAGATGGTGAAGGATGCTTGTGGGCAGACGCTCGGACAGCTGATGGATCGCAGCAGTCGTGAATTTCAAGATAACACTGAGCTACTTAAAAATGAGCTCCTAACTCTCTTGGAAAAGGAAGATCTTGATGATGACAAAGAAACCGACGTTCATGCGTGCCCCGATAGGCTTCGTGCGTCCTCGTATTTGGATGCTCGAAGTGACGCCACGACCTCTGCGAACGTTGATACCGGAACATGCAGGACCGTAAAAGACATGGTGATGGCTGCTTGCGGTTGCCGTGACGTGGAAGAAATGTGGAAAAAGCGTGGCCCTGGATTTGGAAAAAGATATGCCAGACTCAGATATGTGCTTCTACATCTATTGCAGAGGAAGAATGTTACGGATGCCAATAAGGATGAAATAAAAGATGGCCTTGACACGCTCTATACGAATGTTGACGGGCATTTGCGTAAAAGAGATAGAAAAAATAAGAGGCAGAGATCTATGGCTCATCCTTATGAGTGATAATCCCTGGTGTGCCAGGAGAAGACACGATGAAAATGGATGAAAAATGCCTTCCGGCAAGGACTTGTTCCAAGTAGATTCACCAAGCCACCATGCAGTGCTGGACAGCGAAAGCTGTCCGGCGCTGAGCGGCAATGGAGTGCTTGCCGTACGGCCATTTCCTAGATATTTTTAATATTGATTTCCCATGACGAGATTTTTTTAGATGAAATCGGAGTAGAAAAATATTATGAGATATGATCATCAAGTGAAAAAAAATCGACGTCGGCACGCAATTATTTCAAGCGCTCCTTCAGCCAAGTATTTCTTTTCATGGTTTTGTCGTTGTTCACGGAAATGAACATAGCTTTTTTGCTACCGACGATTACGACAAGTTTTTTGCCTCTCGTAATTCCTGTATATATGAGATTTCGCTGAAGCATCATATAGTGCGACATGACCAACGGTATCACAACCACAGGATATTCCGAGCCCTGGGATTTGTGAATCGAAACCGCATAGGCCAAAACGAGTTCGTCTAATTCAGAATATCCGTAGCTGATGTCATTGCCATCGATATTCACAAAAATTTGCTGATTTTCAGCATCTATATCAGAAATGAATCCGATGTCTCCGTTGAAAACATTCTTGTCGTAGTTGTTTCTGATTTGCATAACCTTATCTCCGACTCGATAGCGACGACCTCCGCGAGTTATCTCGAAACCGTTGGGATTCAGAGCTTCCTGCAGAGACTCGTTCATTTTAGATGTCCCAACAATACCGCGATTCATGGGAGTCAGAACTTGAATATCACTAATCGGATCGTAGCCAAATTTTTTGGAAATTCTCGTCTTTACAAGACTAATGATTTTTTCCAAAACTTTCTCTTGATCGTCCTCGCTATTGAAGAAAAAGTCCGAATTCTCGCAGTTGTTAATTTCCGGATATTTTCCGTTCACTATTCTGTGAGAATTCATAATAATTGCGGACTCTTGCGCCTGTCGGAAAATTTCATTCAACTCGATGACGGTAAACGCATTTGAGCCAATGATATCTTTCAAAACATTCCCAGCCCCAACTGACGGTAGCTGGTTGATATCTCCGACAAGAATCAACGTTGCATGTCTTGGAATGGCCTTGAGCAAATGATACATCAGAAGCGTGTCGATCATGGATGCTTCGTCTAAAATTATCAGATCGCAGTCCAATTGATTATTTTCATTGTGCTTGAATCCTCCGTTCAGCGGGTCAAATTGCAGCAATCGATGAATCGGTGCTTGCAGCACATGCGTTTTTTGCTTCGCCTCCTTCTGAAACGTATGCGAGATCTGTTTGCGATGTTGAAGCTGCCTCAACATGAGTAATCGCCGGTGGTGCAACCACTTTCCAGTTCCTGGACCTCCTGTAATTACAAGCAATTTGTTTGTAATAGCTGCCTTTATGGCCTCAATCTGCCTTTCAGCTAAAGATATCGACAATTTTTTCTGCGCCTGTTCCAAAGCTTCATCTATACGAATTTCTTTGGTGTTTTTTGACGAATCTCTGATTTCTTTCAGCATTTTCGCGATCTGTGCTTCAGCCAAATAAGACCCAGCAAGGTATACCGCTAACGTGACGTTGGATCCTCCACCGTCTTCGTCTCCTTCTTCATTGTATGCGAGATCTGTTTGCGAGATTGATTCAGCGTCAGTATTGCAATTACAGTCGGCATACAATGAAGTTTGGGGCGATAGCGTTAGTGAGTCCAGCGTCACGCTGGTTTTCTTAGCCAGAAGAGATTTCATCGCGATATCCAGAACAGATTCGTCCACTTCTAGCATTTCTTTTGCTTTTGTGATTAATTCTTCGTAGGGATAATAGACATGTCCTTCATCCGTAAGTTCGTGCAATATAAACATAATGCCGGCTTCCGCTCTCAATGGAGACTTTGTATCAAAGCCTAGTTTTTGAGCGATTTTATCTGCCGTCAAAAATCCTATTCCAAAAATATCATGCGCCAATCGATACGGATTTTCCTTCACAACGGCAATGGATTCATTGCCATATCTTTTGTAAATCTTGCTTGCGTAGGCAGATGAAACGCTATGACTCTGAAGAAAAACCATAACCGAGCGAATTTCCTTTTGCTCAATCCAAGCCTTTCCGATCATTTCTATGCGATGCCTTCCAATTCCTTCCACTTCGCGTAATTTTTCGATGGATCCTTCGATAATGTCCAGAGTTTTCTCACCGAATTTCGCAACAATGCGCTTGGCCATGACCGGACCAACACCGCGAATTAATCCACCTCCCAGATATTTCTCAATGCCGACAATCGACGCGGGAACAGAGCATGTGCAAAAAACAACCTTGAATTGTTCCCCAAACTTTGGATGTTCAATCCAGTTACCAGACATACTGAGAACCTCGCCTGGAGTTGGAGACGGAATATTGCCAATAATTGTTACCAAATTGGCATATCCATATACTTTTACTTTTGCAACAACGTAGTCGTTTTCTTCGTTTTCATAGGTAACACGCTCAAGTTGGCCTTTGAGTTTTACTAAATTTGTCGACTCTGGTTTCATAATTCAAAATCATTATTGCCATTGAATAGTACATGAAACCAGAGCAAATTTCACTCTTTTTTCTTTTCTCGTAGCGTTAGTTCTGTAATTCCATAAACGCCAAGCAAGCCTTGAATAATTGCATCGATGTAATCTGGTGTAAAATACATCACAATGGCGGCAATAATTGCTACAATGCCTTTGGTTTTTTCGCTCAAAATTAAGTCTTTTAGCATGATTTTCCTCCTATTTACGAATACGCTCTCCGTAACCAGCCATTAATAAATGTTTGCTGAGATGGACTGATATTTGCAATCAATCGATAATACCCTGCAGCCTCGGATTTCAGGGCGGCCAGCAGGTCGGTGCTGTCAGCGTTGTTTATAGCTGCAAGCGTGATTGACCCGATAATGCCATCTTCTGTTACCGAAATTCCAGTAGATCGTAGTGATCTCTGTATCAGCTTTACTGCTTGAGCGATGCCAGTGTTGACGCATAAATCGAAAAATTTTATCGAGATATTTTCATCTTCAATCTGCTCGCACTTAGCTTTCAACCAGAAGTCGACGAAATAAATATGTCGAGCTTGGTCTTGAGTAAGTTTTTTTATGTCCAGATGCGGATAGCTGCGTTTTGAAATGCCATATTTTGTCTCGCCACCAGCGTCTGCCGGATTGTTTGAGTAGCCGCCTTCGTGATACATGAGATACTTAAAAGCCTTTAAAAATTTACTTGAATACATTAATTCTCCTTCTTATTAATCTTGTTTGAGCATGTAACTGAGGTTGTAAAGCCACTAGCACTCAGCGAGTGTTGCACATGCGTAATGATCCAGTTTGTCGGAATTTTCTTTTTAAAACCAAAGATAATAATTGCCGATTCCGCAAATAATTCTGGCATTCCTCGTGTGCTGAAATTGAACGTGAGATTTTCTTTTTCAATGCGCTTTAGTTTGGCTTCTGCTGCTTTTTTGGCTGATTCTTCGTCGTTTGCAGTCTCTTTAATCTCGTAGACAGGTTCTCCGTCGCCGACTTTCACTTCTTGATAGGCGGCATTTTTCTTGTCATACCATTTTGTAACGACAGATCCATAGCTTTCGCATTCTCGAAATTCGCATTTGTAATTGGAAACATCTCTTATATATATTGTACGCGATGGCAAAATGAGTCCTGAAACCGACAAAGTTCGCATATCCGGTGCAAACACCAAAAATCCATTGGACGGTTTCGCGACAGCTCCGTATTGTCCGGCCAAACGAGTCAGCAAATTCAAACTGCTCTCGCCAAATTGCTCGATATTATCGAGTTTGATATTGGCGAATTCCTGCGCGACCGCTGGTTTCAGCCCTTGAGATGCAGCGATTTTCTCGATTAATTCCCCAATGGTTCCGCCAAAAGACTCTGATATTTGAGACCTCAGCTAATTGTTAATGGCGTGCGCTCGAATATGCATGACTTGCCGTGGTCCTTCGACGGTAACTTCTTTCAGGAAATAATCGCCAATTTTTATGATTCCAGTTTCCTTGTACCCAAGCGAAACTTCGATTTTTGCTCCAGATTGAGGCAGCGCGATGGCATCATCAAAATCATCCAAGACAATTTCGCATGAATCGCTTTTAAATCCAGCTTCGTCATTTGTCGAAATCGAAATCAAGCGTTTTTTGATAATTTCCGTTGAGTCAGATCCGTTGATTTTCACGATAAAATCCGGTGTTTTTAATCCCATAACCGCACCTCTCGATTAATTTGTTGCTTTTCCAGTACCGGAAGCTTGATCTGCACACCTCTTGGTAGAACGTAGTCGAATTTCACCAAATGCGGATTGGCTTGCAACACCTGATGCACAGCGTCTGATGTGCCGTAATATTTCCAGCAAATGTGATCTAAAACATCGTTATCTTTGGTTGTATAAATCACCATTTAATCAATCTCTCCAA
>BNWK01000024.1 GCA_025998775.1 Alphaproteobacteria bacterium
AATAGTACGTCTTCCTCCTCCCTTTCTACGCGTTGCTCAGTTAATCTTTTCGCCGCTTTTTAGCTCTTTGATTCCTGCGGTTATCGTTGTTCTTGAAACGCCGCTGATTCTGCTGATTGCGCTTATACCACCGTAACCATACGCAAGCGCCTCATTCGCAAGGAATAATCTACGTTCACGCTCGTCCAGTAACTCCAGCATTCTGATAATGTGTTCCACTGTTTGCTTTGCCTTTCATAAAAGGCTATTATACACCATAGATCCTGTGTCGTAAAAAAGAAAAATGTCCCGGTTATTTCTTAACTAATCCTTAGCTTTTCCTAGCAGCGACAGTCGCCAACCTGCCTGCAGGATCGTCTCTTCATCTAGCAACGGGACTGCGGGTATTCCTCTGTAACTCCAGGCTGAAGGCGACATCAATACCGTTTCTTCGCGAGCTCCCGTTCGTCCATCTGTTTCGGTCCGGGCAGTGTTCCTAAGCGCGATGCATGGTGCTGGTCTCAAAAAAGCCTGCAGAACACATCTGCAGCATATCGTTAAGCAAGTCCCTAGTAGTGTTCCACGAGAGGTATAGGCGTAAGAGACGTTTTTCTCTCTATTCTCTGGTTTGGAGGTATGCGTCGAGCAGGTCGGGATTTCCGGTCTGTACGCATGCGAACTTCAGCAACCACGGGCGTATTTTCTGGAGTTCATCAAGCATTTTATTTATGCCTACAGGCGTTTCCTTCCAGCTCCCTCCGACCAGAGTTACGAGGTCACAAGGAGGAACAGGTTGGCCGGTTCGGGATGCATGCAACCAGGCTGTTTTAGCATATTCCGCGATTTCGGTGAGTCTCCCTGCGAACATTACCACTCCAGGAGAGAGCCACACTTCAGTGGTTTTCGTCCAGTACTCTAGTCCATCTGGAACGTCAGAAGGCAAGTTGCTGCTGGTCAAGTAGGCGAGAACGTTTTCAGAAGGCGCTAATTTCGTTGACACACGAGCAATGTAGCATATGGGTGCACCTGGAACCAAGAAGACAGCCGTTTCCATAGAATGAACGTCCGCTGCAAATGACATCATTATCATTACACATGCACTATATATCAATTTTTTCATCTTCTTATCCTTATAAAAACATACTTATATATACAACAAAAAGAATCAACACGAAAGGAAAAAACAAAAGCATTTAATGCAAAAATACACAAAATAGAGCAAAAAATATTTACATAAAAACAATGGGTTTGCGACATGCGGCATGCATGCGACATCGATACCGAACGATTTCTTAAAAATTCTTTTTGATTTTTTGTTTGATATGTATTTTTAGAGCACGCAATTCCACACTCTCATTAGACCTGTTGCGTAACCGACTATGTTGGAGGATTTTTTAGGAGTACACGGAACGCAGGACCGCAGCGTACTTGATGTACGTGAGGATCCGAGTACCGGAACGACGACAAAAAGACCAAACATAGTCGGTTACGCAACAGGTCTATTGTCTTGTGTATTATTAGACCCGTTGCAAAGCCACCAAGAATCCTTGATTATCATGAAGCAAAGCCGGCCTATGCAACAGGTCTATTTTCCATGGCCCCCTACGTCGCTATGCTCCCCTGGATGACGATAATTGAAGATAGTACCCACATACCAATCCCCTGAAAGCAAAGCAGAAAATTGCTCCAGCTTCAAGCTGGCTGTTGAATTACCCTCATTTATATGTTATCTATATTTGATTTTCTATTGGACGCTTAGCTCAGCGGTAGAGCATTACCTTCACACGGTAGGGGTCGCAGGTTCAATCCCTGCAGCGTCCACCATTTTATGTGGCGTATTATTATAATGTACAGAATAGAAGAGCTGATAATATCGTGGTTTCGTGATCTAGTGAAAAAAATCACTGGGAAGCATCTTCTGATATCTGTGCCATCCATTTGGACAGCTATTTTTTTCATATGTCCGTGTTTAATCCTTGTAAAGATCAGTTTTTCAGATAGTTTGATTGCGTCGCCGCCATATACATCGATTATCGATATGATCTCCGAGTATACATTGCAAATTCGCCTAAATCTCGGAAATTACCTGGTATTGTTTACGGATGAGATGTATCTGCGAGGATTTACGACGTCTATTCTCATTGCTGGTGCGTCCACCGTATGTTGCCTGATAATTGGATTCCCTATGGCCTATGCTATCGCTAGATCGTCTGAAAAATACAGAAGCATACTGCTAATGTTGGTACTATTGCCGTTCTGGACATCGTTTCTCATAAGAGTTTACGCCTGGATAATGCTCCTGAGTCCGTGTGGATTCATAAATACGTTGCTAATGAAATTCCATCTAATAAATTCTCCACTGCAGTTGATGAACAATTCATATGCCGCCTGTATCGGGATTATATACGCATATTTGCCATTTATGATTTTCCCCCTCTACAGTGCCATTGAAAAAATGGATTATTCACTTATCGAAGCTGCCTATGATTTGGGAAGCTCACCAATAAGAGCATTTTTCTCCATAGTTGTCCCGCTTGCTGCTCCAGGAGTATATGCCGGATCAGCACTGGTATTTGTTCCGGCAATTGGGGAGTTCGTCATACCGGAATTACTCGGAGGAGCCCAGACCCTAACCATTGGACGTCTGGTGTGGAACGAGTTTTTTGGAAATATGTCATGGCCGACGGCAGCAGCGTTATCCATCATCCTATTGATTTTCGTAGTCATTCCCACAATTTTTACCCAGAAGCAAAAAGAAATAAGTCTTCTGACAAAGGAATAAGGAATAAAATATGCGCATAACGTGGTCGAAATTTGTATTAACCGTCGGATATCTATTTCTCTATTTCCCATTGATATGCATTGTGATTTATTCGTTTAACGAATCGAGATTTGTTACGGTGTGGTCTGGTTTCTCGCTAAAATGGTATAAGGCATTGATGTCTAACCCAATTATGCTTAGAGCTACGGTAACTAGTCTGAAGATAGCATGCATATCAGCTACCATATCTGTAGTATTGGGAACCATTGCAGCCATAGTAATAACGAGATTTTCAAGATTTCGCGGTAAATCACTTTTTGTTGGCACAGTTACCGCTCCGTTGGTTATGCCGGAAGTCGTTATGGGGCTTTCTCTGCTAATGCTTTTTGTGGGAATGGAAAAACATTTCGGATGGCCCAGTGGAGGAGGTACGACAACCGTTATAATAGCGCACATTACATTGACGCTGTCCTATGTAACAATGGTAGTGCAGGCTCGTCTGCAGGATCTGGATAAATCCGTAGAAGAAGCAGCTCTGGATCTTGGAGCATCTCCGCTGAAAGTGTTTTTCGTCATAACTCTGCCGATGATTTCACCGAGTATCGTTGTGGGATGGCTGCTGGCGTTTGCCCTATCTTTGGACGACGTTGTAATTGCGAGTTTCGTCGCTGGGCCCGGCTCCACCACCCTTCCAATGATAGTTTTTTCCAGTCTGAGGTTCGGTATAACTCCGGAAGTTAACGCTCTCGCAACTATTTTGATGACTGTCCTATCGATTGGTGCCATAATATCCGCTGTGTGTATATATAAGAAAAAGAAGCAGATGGATCTTATATAAGGGAGATAAAAAGTGAGACCATACGTTATTGTGTTCGGGAATGAAAAAGGCGGAACGGGAAAATCCACGTTGGCTGTGCACCTATCTGTTTATTTGTTGCATGCCGGCTTTAGTGTGGGAACCGTAGACATCGATGCTCGACAAGGTACGCTGACCCAATATCTAGAACATCGCAGCAAATCTCCATTACATCTAAAGCTGCCAGAGCACGTCATTGTACACAAAAGTACGTTTGAAAATAAGGCAGATGCCATAGCAGACGATTCCAAGCGTTTCAATGAAGCGATGGAGAAATTATCGGGTTGCGATTACATCGTAATAGATACCCCTGGCAACGATACGTTCCTATCTCAATTTGCTCATTCATTTGCTAATACTCTAGTCACTCCACTAAACGAAAGTTTCATCGATTTAGATGTTCTGGTAAAGGTATCCGGAAACGACATCAAAACAATGCGTCCGAGCATATACGCAGAAATGGTGTGGAATCAAAGGAAGGAAAGAGCGAAAAACGGCCTGAAACCGATAGATTGGATTGTTGTAAGGAATCGTCTAAATACGTTGTATAGCAAAAACAGAGGTGATATCAATGTTGTACTGGAAGCGTTATCTAAAAGAATAGGCTTTAGGCTGGGGGCTGGCTTTTGTGAGCGCGTAATCTTCAGAGAGCTGTTTCTATCCGGTTCGACTCTGCTTGATGTGCCCCAAGGACAGCAGTTAAGTTTATCACACGTTTCTGCAAGACAGGAACTCCGGGAATTGATTGATTTCATGAAATTACCCGGTATTGCAGCAGCTGCCTAGTCCATTATGTTTTGTTGTTATTGTAGTTATTGGAGTTAGCGTTGTCCTGTATTGTTCAAAAATTCGGTGGTACTTCCGTTGCAACGCTGGATAGAATCAAAAACATCGTTCATATAGTTTCCAAGACAAAAGAAAGACACAAAAACATTGTGGTTGTGGTGTCTGCAATGGCCGGAGTAACCAACAAGTTTGTGCAATATGCCAGTGGAATGAATGCCTACGAAGGAAATCCCGAATACGATAGCGTTGTATCGTCCGGAGAACTTGTTACTGCCGGTCTCATGGCAATGGCTCTAGGAAACGTTGGACTGAACGCTCGATCCTACGCATCCTGGCAGGTTCCAATCCTTACGGATAGCAACTTTGGCCATGCGGTAATTCAGAATGTGGATCCGTCCAATCTACTGGCAGACATGGAAAACGGAATTATACCTGTGGTGTGTGGATTCCAGGGGATTAGTACAAACAAGCGCGTAACCACTCTTGGTAGAGGAGGATCTGACCTTACGGCAGTTGCGATTGCGTCGGCCGTCAATGCTGAAATGTGCGAAATATATTCGGACGTAGACGGCGTGTATACCACAGATCCCAATCTATACGCAGAAGCCAAACGACTGGACAATATTGGCTACTACGAAATGCTGGAAATGTCCGCACATGGTGCAAAAGTCATGCAGGAGCAGTCAGTTGCCTACGCTCTGAAGAAAAACGTAAAAATCAAAGTGGTATCAAGTTTTTCCGAAAGCGATGGCACAATTATCTCTGAAAAAAGCTCAGGCAAGAAATTCTGCGGATTGGCCGTGATCCCTACCCTATCGCAAATCAAGGTGATTGCACCCAGCGTAACGTTGGACTCGTTAATGGCCTTGCTACCTGCTGAAACTTGTGCAAGAGCCATCTTCAATGTCGAAACTGAATCAACAAGAGTAAACGGATCCAGCATCACGCCGGGGATGATCCCTGGCCACACTTACTCATGCAGAAACAACCTCAACGTTGAAGTTGACCCTCGCATACGTTTCAGAAGGGCAGAAAATGGATCCAACGTCACGTTGGTGTTGGTTGATAAGAAGAAGGTTCATGCTGTTCTTAATTTTCTGAAGCAAAGTGCTTTCGTTGTGCGAGCGAAGCAGGAGATTATGCCGAAGCCTGTTTCTAAAGTCACCGTGGTTTCCGCCAATAATTCCGAGGATATTGCGAAAGATCTTGTGAGAGAACTTGAAAGACATAAGTTGGAAACTGTTCGTTATTTTGTTAATACTTATGGGACGAATTTAATTATTCCGAGTGATAAATTAGTTGAAACCGTTGCTCTATTGCATAGATATTGTGAGTTGGATAAATGAAAAAATACGAAAAAATCAGAAACATAATGGATCGCGGCTGCAAAATTCTCGGATCAGACTATGCGATTCTCGGCGGTGCCATGACCTGGATTTCGGAGTCGAATTTAGTGTCGGCAATGTCCAACGCCGGAATGTTTGGCGTTTTAGCGTCTGGAGCTATGGACGGAGATCTTCTGAAAAACGAAATCACTCTAACACAATCCAAAACTGATCGCAATTTTGGCGTAAACCTCATTCTCATGAACCCAAAGCTGCACGATCTAATAGATGTGTGTGGCGAAAAGAAAGTTTCGCACGTAATCTTGGCGGGAGGAATTCCAGACAGGGATCTCATGGAAAAAATTCACTCCTACTGTATTCAGGTTTTTTCCTTTGCTCCATCGCTGTCTGTTGCCAAGAGATTGTTTAAGCATGGACTGGACAGTCTGATTATCGAAGGAAGCGAGGCCGGCGGACACGTGGGGCCGACGTCCACCATGGTGCTACTGCAGGAAATCATGCTGAATATGACTGAGTATCCGATTTTTGTAGCCGGCGGAATTCTGCGTGGAGAGGTCTTCGCATGCATGCTGCAGTTGGGAGCCGTTGGATGTCAATTGGGAACCGTTTTCGCTTGTGCTCAGGAATCATTAGCCCACGAAAACTTTAAGAAAGCCCTTTTTCGCGCAAATGCAAAAGACGCCATAACGCCAGTTCAATTGGACAAGAAGTTTCCGGTGTCTCCGGTGCGCGCCATCGAAAACATCGGCACAAACGAATTCATCGCTCGACAAAAGGAAGTTCTTCAGAAATTCGAAGATGGCGAAGTATCCGTAGAAGAAGGACGCCTATCTCTGGAACATTTTTGGGCTGGCGCTTTGAGACGAGCCGTCCAAAACGGAGATACGGAACGTGGCTCCCTCATGTCCGGACAAATAGTCGGAATCGTAAAAGAAGAAAAAAGCATCCAAGACATCATCGACACAATCCTTACCGAAGCTGAAAACTTCCTCAAAGTAATTGCAGCCCGGGCGCTTTTTGAGTAAGCAATCGTGACCAAACAAACTGGATTCATTACTTCCGTGTAGATGAAGTGTACATGTATGAAAAAACTCCGCAAAGCTGGGAAGTTTTTTGTCGAGCATTTCGCAACGTCTACTGGTCATCTTCAGGCATTAGGTCAGCTATTTGGTTAAAAGCTTTTATTCCGGTCATTCTATCATCTTCAGGCATTTGTTTTACGTACTCCAATATTTTGCTTCTAAGTTCCGTAGTAGCAAGTGCTGGGACCTGGTAGCACAGAAATCCCAAAGAGGTGGCAGCGGTTTCCCGCACGATAGCGGCTTCGTCAACTAGGCTGCCAAGTATTGTGTAGCAGATCTTCTTCGCGTTGATAGGGTCGCATTCCCCCAAAATCACCAATTCATGGATAGCGTTGCCGCGCACTTCGGGATCAGCACTCTTTAGGTTTTCGACTACTTGCTCGTACGTCAGTTTCTGTTCTTCCATCATTCCACTCACGTCATTTGCAAGCCCCAAACTTGCCGCTACCACCACAGCAGCGCAAGCAACGATCAATTTACTAGGTTTCATTTTTTTCTCCATATTGATTAAAAACCACGACCAGCATATCAAATACTTCAACAAAAGTCAAGCAAAAAACATTTTATTGTACGTACAAAAATAGGGCTTGGAGTCTTTAGGAAAACAAAAAACAGTCTTGACGAAGTCGTGCCTATTCTACATTCAAACGATCAGATGTTTGATGGTAAGCGCAGGAGTCACAGACACTTGGTTTCTCCGCTACTCTGGTGTACAATCTCTACGCTTATTAATTTTAGAGAAAAGTCATGTTAACATCTGATATCCGTAGTAGTTTTTTGAAGTTCTTCGAGGATAACAACCACAAAGTGGTTTCTTCCAGTCCTGTAATTCCGCATAACGATCCGACGCTGTTGTTTACCAATGCCGGAATGGTGCAGTTCAAGAATGTCTTCACCGGTCTAGAAACTCTGGGATTCAAAAGAGCAACTACATCGCAGAAATGCATTCGTGCTGGCGGAAAGCACAACGATCTTGATCAGGTGGGATTTACTGCTCGCCATCACACGTTTTTCGAAATGCTCGGAAATTTTTCTTTTGGAGATTATTTCAAGGAAGATGCTATTTATTTTGCCTGGACTTTTCTTACAAAAATACTCGGTATTCCGAAGCACAAGTTGTTGGCCACAGTCTATCACACGGACGAAGAGGCCAAGGAATTTTGGAAGAAAATAGCCGGAGATATCACGATAATTCCTATTGCGACGTCCGATAATTTTTGGTCCATGGGAGATGTTGGCCCGTGCGGTCCTTGCAGCGAGATATTCTACGATCACGGAGAAGATATTCCCGGTGGAATGCCTGGGACTCCAGATGAAAACGGCGATCGATACATAGAAATCTGGAACACTGTGTTTATGCAATTCGAGCAGAAACCGGGTGGCGAAAGGGTTCCGCTAAAAAACAAATCCATCGATACTGGGATGGGACTGGAACGAATCGCCAGCGTAATGCAGTGCGTGCACGACAATTACGAAACAGACATATTTAAACGAATTATCTTATCCCTGAAGGATGTTTCAAAAACCAATTACGAATTGACGTATCCGTCCTACAAGGTTATTGCCGACCACATTCGCTCGATTGCGTTTCTGGTGGCGGATGGCGTTGTGCCTAGTAACGAGGGAAGAGGATATGTGCTGCGTCGCATTCTCCGGCGTGCTATGCGTCATGGAAATATGATCGGCATAAAGGATCCGTTCCTATTTGAGCTATCTAACGTGCTGATCGATATCATGAAGAATGCGTATCCGGAGCTGGAAAAAAGCCGATCCACAATCGCGTCCATTACTCATGCGGAAGAGGAAAAATTCCTGGATACGCTGGAGCGCGGCTTGAAAATTCTGCGCCAAGACATCAAAGGCATTCCAGCTGGCAGTCTAATGGGCGGGGAAACAGCTTTTAAATTGTATGATACATACGGATTTCCGCTGGATCTCACCCAGGATATATTGAGATCGGAAAATATATCCGTCGATGTGGATGGCTTTGAAAAAGCGCTAGAAGAGCAGAGAAATCGCGCGAAATGGACTGGATCAGGCGAGGTAAAGCAGGAGGCCATTTGGCTTTCGTTGAAGGAAAAGCTCAAGCCAACGGATTTTTATGGCTATGAAGAGTCCTATTGCGACGGTAACGTTCTAGCGTTAGTGCAGGATGGAAAAGAAGTTTCGCAGCTGTCTCCGGGAAAGGCCTATATAATAGTAGATGAAACGCCGTTTTATGCGGAATGCGGAGGCCAGTGCGGAGATACGGGCGTCATCAAGGCTGAGAATGGATTGTTCACAGTTACAAATACTTTGAAATTTTGCGATGCGATAGTGGCTCACGAAGGAGAGTTATCTTCCGGAAATATATCAATTTCGGAGGAAGTGGTTTTGGAGATCGATAAACCAAGACGCAGAAAAATACAGGCCAATCATACCGCTACGCATTTGCTGCATGCAGCTCTGAAACAAGTTCTGGGTGATCACGTGGCTCAGCGCGGATCAAATCTGAATGACGAGCGATTGCGCTTTGATTTTTCGCACAATGCCGCGATTTCTCCGGAAAATATAAGGAAAGTGGAATCGTTGGTGAATGGCTGGATATCCCGAGATCTCACGGTGGTGCAAAAAGAGTTTTCAAAAGATGAAGCTATAGAATCCGGAGCAACCGCTCTTTTTGGAGAGAAATACGGAGATTCCGTTCGCACTATTCGCATCTGCTGCGATGACGAATGGAAAGACGTATCGTTTGAGCTGTGTGGCGGGACTCATGTTACCAACGCATCCGAGATCGGACTATTTAAAATCTTGTCAGAAGCCAGTATCGGCTCCGGCATCCGACGAATCGAGGCCATAACTGGAGAAAGCGTTCTGAATTATCTGAATAACCTTGAGGAATTGCTGTCCAATTCATCGCAATTGCTGAAATGTACACTGCAAGAACTTCCGCAAAAAATATCTGATCTTACGACAGAGTTGAAAAAGAAAAATCAGGAGATCGCTAACAATAGAGTGAAAACGGCAATTAGTAATCTGACGAATGTCGAGAAATCGGGAGTGAAAGTCGTATCTGCACTGCTGGATGACTATGGCATGGAGGATCTGCGCACACTTTCGGATGCCATAAAAGCCAAATATCCGTCAAACGCCATCTGTATTTTAATTTCGAAGGATTCAAATGCGGATAAGGCATCTGCGGTAGTGAGCGTCAGTCAGGATCTTCAGGGGAAATACAACGCTGGAAATATCCTGAAAAAAGGCATGGAATTACTTGGAGGAAAAGGCGGTGGCAGCGTAGCGTTCGCTCAGGGAGGAGGAAGCCTGAAAGCCAAAGCGGACAAGTCTCTGGATGCAATGCTTTCGCTGATCTAGGAAATAATTGTGGAGCATATTGTAACAGAATCTGAAGATGGAGTTCGTGCCGATAGAATAGTGAAAAATTTACACGAAGGCGTGAGCTATGTGTTTCTCCAGAAGACTTTTCGCACAAACAAGGTCAAAGTCAACGGCAAGAAAGTATCCGGCTCCGATCGATTACACACCGGCGATGTCATGAAGATTTACGCCGATCTTGGTTCTGCTGTAGAAGAGTCAGTCGTGTTGGATCTGGAGTCCAATCATAGCAAAAAGCTGCTTCATCAGTTTGAATCTATGATAATTTTCGAAAATAAAGATATTATCGCTCTGAATAAGCCTCCCAAGCTAGCAGTGCAGTCTGGTACAAATGTTTCCATCTGCATAGATGATTTTTTGAAGATATATCAGGCACATCGCAAGTGTGAATGCCGTCTGGTGCATCGCCTAGATAAGGACACGTCAGGAGTTCTGTTGATAGCAAAGAATCCGATCATAGCGAGAAAACTTACGGAACTATTTCGCGAAAACAAAGTGAATAAGACATACATTGCTGTGGTGGATTGTTCTGCGGGAAGCATCATAAAGAAAGAAGGAATCATCGATAATTCCATCAAAAATGAGCATGGAGTTGAATTAAGCGCCGTGACTCATTATCGTTTGATGAAATCTTCTGGAGATTATGCTTTGCTAGAGCTAAAGCCATCCACTGGACGAAAGCATCAGCTGCGAATTCATTGCGCAGAAGTTCTCAAGGCACCAATACTTGGTGACAAAAAATACAACCAAAACATAAAACATAAAGAGATGTTTCTTCACGCTCATAAGGTATTTCTAAAAGAGCTCAATCTGGAAATCACTGCGCCAATTCCTCCGTATTTCGAAGAATTTTTGTACGCATACCTCAAATATTATTTTTCATAGTTGCTGCAACTCGTTTCAAATATTTTATTTTCCAGACTACCATGGCAATTCATCGATGCAATCTTGTCTAAGTTCAGAAAGATATGAGACTGGCCAGAGCGGCAGAAAACGCACGTCCTGCAAGGATCGTTACGCTTGCCGGAGGGCGAAGAGATCGTGTAATTGGGTATTGTCAAACTCAGTTATCCATTTCTCTCCACTGGAAACCGTGAGATTTGCGAGATCTTTTTTGCTCTGGATCATTTCATCGATACGTTCCTCGAAAGTTCCGGTTGTGAGCAATCGGTGAACCATGACATTGTTTTTCTGTCCAATGCGGTAGGCGCGGTCTGTTGCCTGGGCTTCGACTGCTGGATTCCACCACAAATCGTAGTGAATCACATGGTTAGCTGCGGTCAGATTCAGTCCGGTTCCGCCAGCTTTGAGGGAAACGATCAGCGTTCGCGTCTGGGAGTGCTCTTGAAAATCCGTCACAATTTCGTCGCGTTTTGGACGCGACAGTCCACCGTGCATAAACGGCGTTGGCAACTGGAATTTCTCTTCTAGAAGTGTGGCGAGAATATTTCCCATTTCGACGTACTGAGTGAAGATGAGAGTTTTTTCGCCGGACTCATGGATTTCCTCAAGAATTTCCTCCAGCATTTTGGATTTTCCGGATTCGTCCAGCGTCGCGTTTGGCTTTTTTCCAAATTGAGCCGGATGATTGCAAATTTGTTTCAGCGAATTAATGAGCTTCAGTACCAGTCCTTTGCGATCGATGCCCTCGGTTTTGGCTATTTGTTCCATCGAGGAGTTCAGTATTTCCTGATAGATGGCCGCCTGCTCCTTGGTGAGCGTGCAATATTTGTTGTTTTCCAATTTCTCTGGAAGATCATCTATGATGCTCTTGTCACTCTTGCAGCGGCGCAGAATGAACGGACTCGTGACCTTGAGAAATCTATCGAGACAATCTTTATCGCGTTCTTTTTCGATAGGCGCAGCGAATTTCTTAGAGAAATTTCCATGGGTTCCGAGATAATTTTTATTGGTGAAATCGAAGATGCTCCAGTATTCCAGCAGTCGATTTTCCACCGGAGTGCCGCTCATGGCGATTTTATGTTTCGCTTCGATGGCTTTGACAGCTTTGGTTTGCTTCGTGAGAGGATTCTTTATGTTCTGTGCTTCGTCAATGACCAGCAGAAACCAATTTTGCTTTTTAAATTCTTTCAGATCGCGGAAAGCCAATCCGTAGGACGTCAGAACGATATCGAAATCTCCTGAAAATTCTCTTTTGTTTCCGTGATAAATCAACGCGTTAAGATCAGGAGCGAATTTCGCTATTTCCCGAGACCAGTTGGTCAGTAGGGTTGTGGGAGCGACCACCAGAACCTTTTCGTTATTCAGAAGGCCGTTGTTTTTCAGATGCAGCACGGCGGCAATGACCTGCAGCGTTTTTCCGAGTCCCATATCGTCTGCTAAAATACTACCAAAACCAATATCCATATTTTGCACTAGCCAGCTGAATCCGCGTTCTTGATATGGTCGAAGTTGTGCCTTCAGATTTGATGGAATCGCCTGCGGTTTATAGGTTTTCATTTCTGAAAATAATTTCTTGAGCTGATCATCCAGAACAACGGACGCCGACTCGAATTCTTCCGCCAACGCTGCCTGCATTAAATCCGCCTGCGATAAAGATTGCGGTAGAGACTCGAATTGCTTCAGTAGAGATTCCATTTTCTTTTCGTCCAGCAAGATGTAATTGTTTGCGAAACGAACGAGACCGCGCGATTTTTTTATTAGCTTTTTAAATTCTTCCAGAGTTAAATTCTGATCGCCAACAGCAATGGTCCAATCAAAATTCAAAAGCGAATCGAGGGTCATGAAACTTTGGCGCGAGTCTTTTATTTTTTTCGTCGCCGATAGATTCAACGAGAGTTTCGGACTGAAAATTTCTCTCAACGATTTCGGCAGTGCAACAGAAACGCCAACGGATTTCAAAACCGGAAGTATGGTGAGGAAAATATCCGTGAAATTGCTCATGTCGAATATGGCTGGCTCGTTGTTGTCGATTATGTCTTCCAGCTGCGGAAGATGCTCAGCCAGCGCTGAAACATCCGATAAAATCTCGAATTTTTCGGACGGAGACACATCTTTAAAAGTATGCTCCAGAGCAATTGGTTCATTGAAGTTGTCGCGCATTACCTTCAGATCCAATTGAAAAGCTTCATCCTTATCTTCGATTTCTAGATACAGCTTGTGGGATTTTTTCGTTAGATAAAGATTGCTCAACCACTGATTAATGGCGTTTGGAATTTCCTTCTGACTGAAACTGGAAAATTTATGAACTTTTCCGCCGAAAAATAAATCCAACACCAAATCATCGGATAATTTGTGCTGCACCAAAGATAATTTTCTGGACGCCACAAAAATCGCCACAAGAGTATTTATCTGTTCGTGGGGATCATGCATTCCATTGATTATTTGCGGGCATGTCTGCGCCAATTTATTCATAACGCCGCGGATTTCGTCATTGAAAGTCGATGGAATCCAGCGGATAAAAGTATTCTCAGAAGAATTTTGCATGATTTGCGGAATCAGCGCTCTCTTTTCCATGAGTTTTGTCGTAAATTGAAACACCATGTGCGCAAAACAAAGCTCTTTGGTCAGCAGACGCAGCAGCGACATCGGCATCTCTTGAAAAAATTCAAATAGATTGGAAGAAATATGTTGTGAAACTTCTTGTGGACAATAAATTTCTGTTATCTTCTGCTCTCTATCCAAAAATATTTTGAATGTATTCCAGGTCTCTATTCGTTCATATTTTTGGACGAACTTTTCCTCCGGCAATTCACGATCGCGTCTAAAATGGAGTAGATCATAAAAGGTCTTCATCTTTTCCAGAAAGTTCTTTTCGTAGAAAACGACGTTGGACTTTAGTATACGAAACGTCGTATCTACCAAATCTTGTATTTTGGATAAATCGATATCATCGAGAATCGATTGATCGAATTCTGAGTCGGATTTCTTTCCACCGAGAAGATCTTCTACCTTCAAAATTGGCCTGGTGAAATTGAGACTGTTGCCGGCATCAAAATTCAGCAACAATTCCAGAATATTACAATCGTGAAGATCGAATACCACAAACGGATTTTTATCTATTTCATCGCAAATCAGATATAAGACCGCCGCGATATGCTTGCAGGGAATGGCCCAATCCGGACAAGAACAATCAGCTTGAACATCTTTCCATTTTTCGGGAAACAATTTTATGCCGACATTTCGAAGCTCCTCATACAACTTCACAGGCAATCGCTTATTCATGAGCGCCGATAGAATCGACGGTGATTTTTCTATCAACTGCCGCAAAATATCTTTCTGTTTTTGGGTAAATTGCTCGAAAGTTATCGTCACTTTATAAGGAGTTGGACGCGATCCCTGCACTCGAGCCGTCACCCGATTGCCCAAAATTTTTATATTTGACGCGGCACCTTTATTGGCATACGTTTTCCCCCTCGGAAGACGATTTTCGTCGTCAATGCCATTGAAAGTGTCCAGCCATTTTTGGCCCCACCACGTTCTTCCATATGTCTTCTTTACCATAAATTCCTACGTCAACCATATCCCACCTAAAGAGGAGGAAGCTTCTTAGGCGGCATCGACTATGCCGACGGCACCACCAAGCTATCCTAGTCGTTGCAGCGGTCGATATTGATGCTACCATAACCGGCTATGTTTGACAAGAACAATTGAATATTGTAACGAGAATTTACTTTTCGTAACGGATGAACATCGTTTTTATGCTATCACGTTATGTTTGCTCCCGTCACAATGGTTTTTCCTCAACAAATGACATAACTTCATCGAATTTATGGGATTCGCCGAATACTTAAAACCGGACATTTCTAAATTGCACGACAGGACATTATCAAATTGCGCTTACACTCCTGTATAGGGCGGCCTCATGAAAAAATTTGCGCAAGAACATCAGCAAGTACTGAGTCATTCCAGCCAGCCATTTTTCTTAGTTTTTTTATAGAGACTCCTTTATAACGCAAGCTGTTCGTCTTCGCCATTGTTAGCAGATTTAATGCGAGATGTCGTAC
>BNWK01000025.1 GCA_025998775.1 Alphaproteobacteria bacterium
GATGATATGTACTATTCTTTGATTTATTAATTCAGGATCCCTACGTCGCTACGCTCCTCTGGATGACGGAAACACCGGAATTCTCGTCATTCAGAGGCCAGAAGGGCCGTAGGAATCCAGGAAAAAGCAAAGCCAACTTCTCACATGCAGTTGGAACATCACCGAAGCTCCATCTGAGAGTACGGTATGCCCAATCAGTTAAGCGAGCGACCGGAACCGACGTTTTCCGTATCATGAGAAATTGTGTCCGGAGGTGTTCTGGCCAGGAAATGGGTGCTTTTTTCGAGGCCACAGCAAGAGCGCATATCGGTACAGCATTATACCGCGGCACACTATCAGGAACGCGGTGCCGGGTGATCGGTGTAGCAACCCAGGCGATTATGACAGGCAGGCTACTTCCATGGTCTTGACGTACCCGACAGAACCGCAGTTGCTAACCAGTGAGGTTCAAGGTCGAGGATAGTATATCTTCTCTACATCAGTTTTAAACTTTTGTAAGGCGTCTTTCAAGTCTTGCTCATAGGTAGCATTTATTTCGTGTTCCAAACCGTTTTCCGTCAGTTTGTTTCCAAGTAGCCGAACTCGCTTTTTTTCAGCTGTTGCCTCTTCGGCCTTGCAGGTCTGTAGCAGGCCGACTATTTTCGGTCCTTCTGCTAGTGTAGCAAGAGTTTTGGCTATGGCAGTGGCATAAAAGATCACCGATGATCTCCAGGTACCCATATATCCTTTTTCTCGCTCTAGTTTCCCGGCGACAGTTATTATGTCCGGACAATTCGGTTGTTTGAGTTCACGTCTGAGGACTTCGATGGTTTCTATGCTGTCTCGGTGCATTCTCAACCGGTCGAATAGCGTTGAGGTGTTATCACACAGGTTCATCACCATCACGGCCTGCGATGTAGTGTTGTACTTATCTTGGCGCAATTTACCACGGGCAACAACGGACTGGATTCCAGCCACGACGTCCGGCAACTTGTCGTCATCTGCGTAAGCGGTCATTATATCGTCCACAGTTTGGGAGGTCAGTTCAGTCCCAGCAGGGGAGTTACCAGTTATCGCTATCGCGGCTTTGCCCTGGTCGGCGGTCGCGCCAATGGGTGTCAGGTCCACTATTTTCGGCGCCGTATACGTTGAGTTCCGATATTCCGTTTTCTCTCTGCCAATGCCGAGGTGGTCTAAATCCGGTGTAACAGGGCGCGGCAGGTCCATATAAACTTCAGAAGTCGGTTGTTCTAGATAACGGGATACAGGCTGCTCAACCTGGCGCACACGGCCTGGCCGAATCTCGTCCATCACTTCCGAGTACATCTGTTTAGGCTGACGCGCGGTTTTCCTCAGGTTTAGATTGTTAGTAACAAGATTCCGTCCCGTGGGCGTCTGGCGTCTTTTCGGCGAGGCAGACTTACTTCTTTTCCTCGAGGTAGACCTACTTCGTTTCCTCGACCCAGACTTACCTTTTTGTGCCATTTCCAGGTTTTTTCTGACAGGTGTCCGTCCCCGCCCTCTCGCGAAGGAGTTCCGAGCGCCTTGTGACGAGTCGTCCATCCCTTCACAACCTTCACCAAATGCTAAAAGCCCCAATAGCCCCGTTACTGTTAGTAAAATTATTCTCATATTTTTCTCCATCTCTTTTTGATAATATTAACTAAGCTACATCATTAATATATATGCAATGGACAACTTTTGCAAGCTATTTTTGCAAAAAAATGAAAATAGTGCGCAGATCAGCAGATACACTGGACTTTTTAGTTCTCGAAAAGCAATGATCAATTGGATTTTTTTTCTGGATCCCTACGTCGGTGCGTGCCGCACTGGCGTTACTTAAAAAATGCCCATGGTGCAACCACTCATTCAGAGGCCCGAAGGGTCGTAGGGATCCAGGAAAAAGAAAATCCGACTTCTTACAATTCTTAATTTAATTGGATGCAGATATTTTTCTCAGGTTTCAGTGTTGCTACAGAAGAACTGAATAGCCCTGTGACACACTGGACTTTCCATATGATTTTGTTTAATTTCTAAGTACGTTTTTATGGTGAGTGTTATGAATTTCAAGGATACAATCTTTTTACCGGAGACCGATTTCCAAATGCGGGGCAATCTGTCCCAGAAGGAGCCGGAGATTTTGAGCTATTGGGAAAGTCTGGGTGTATATGATAAATGTAGATCCAGCTCGATTGGATTGCCGAAATTCATTTTGCATGATGGTCCTCCGTTTGCCAATGGAACTCCGCACGCCGGTACCGCCATGAACAAGGTGCTGAAGGACATTGTCGTGCGCATGAAGCAAATGCAAGGTTTTGATGCAGCGTTTGTTCCTGGATGGGACTGTCACGGACTTCCCATAGAATGGAAAATAGAAGAAAAACTCAAGGAAAAAGGCGTAAATAAAGATAACATTTCCATTGCTGAGTTCAGAAATATGTGCCAAGAATTCGCCGAGTATTGGATCGACGTTCAGCGTAACGGATTCAAGCGACTCGGAGTAAACGGCGATTGGGCCAATCCGTATCTAACCATGAGTTTCAAGGCGGAATCCACTGTCATAAGATTGGTGGGAAAATTCATATTGGATGGAGCTCTATATCGAGGTGAGCGTCCGGTATTTTGGTCCGTTGTGGAAAAAACAGCTCTAGCTGACGCCGAAATAGAATACATGGATAAAAAATCTACCAGTATTTATTTGGCGTTCAAGGTGAAATCTACGGAAGTTGATTTTCTGCAGGATGCTTTTTGTGTGATATGGACGACGACGCCGTGGACAATTCCTGGCAACCGCGCTATTTGCTATTCGAAGGAGACAGAATATTGTCTTTTGGGATCTGGAGATAAAAAATATGTCGTTGCCAAAGATCTGGTGGAAAGTTTTTCCAGCACAACCGGCATAGAATGCAAAATCCTGAAGGAATTTCCAGGAGAACTACTGAAGGATGTGATATGTTGCCATCCGCTATGGGAATCCGGCTATGACTTTGATGTTCCTCTGCTGGATGGTGATCACGTGGAAACGGATTGCGGTACTGGATTGGTTCATACGGCTCCTGGACATGGTGTCGACGACTTCTATGTATGCAAAAAATACGGCATCAAGGTGCCGCAGACGGTCGATGGTGGAGGGGAGTACTACGATCACGTTCCGCTATTTGCTGGAAAACACGTGTTCAAGGTGGAGCCGGATTTGCTGCAGGCGCTGGATAATGTTGGAGCGCTGCTGTTTAAGTCTGTCATAACCCACAGCTATCCGCATTCCTGGAGATCCAAGGCTCCGCTGATATTTCGGGCGACTCCGCAATGGTTCATCAGCATGGATAACACCGGACTTCGGAAAAAAGCTCTGGAGGAAGTCGAAAAAGTCAATTGGATACCAAAGCAAGGGTACAATCGCATAAAATCATTCGTTGAAAATCGAGGGGATTGGTGTCTGTCGCGCCAGCGGGTGTGGGGAGTTCCACTACCTCTGTTCCTAAACAAAAAAACCGGAGAACCACTAAAAGACGCCGAAGTAATAGATCGCATCGCGAATGTCTTTGGAGAAGAAGGCTCCAACGCTTGGTTTTCGCAGGATTCAGCATATTTTCTTGGTGATAAGTACAATCCGGACGACTACGAAAAAATGACTGACACAATGGACGTTTGGTTCGAAAGTGCGTCTACTCATGCTCATGTCATTAGAGATGGTCTAGGTGTTCAGCAGGCGGATTTGTATCTGGAGGGGTCGGATCAGCATCGTGGATGGTTCCAGCATTCTCTGTTGAATTCCTGCGCTGCTTTCGTAAATGCTCCGTTTAAGGCAGTGCTGACACATGGGTTCATTGTGGACGAAAAAGGACGAAAAATGTCCAAATCTCTCGGAAATACCATAACATTGGACGAAGTTGTGCAAAACTGGGGAGCGGATATCTTTAGAATGTGGGTTTCCGGCAGTGATTACACGCAGGATCTCAAGCTGGGCATAAATATTCTCAAGCAGTTGGAGGATGTCTATCGAAAACTGAGAAATACGCTGCGCTATATGCTGGGAGCGCTTTCCGGCTATGATGAGAAATCCGAAACAGTGGAATACGCGGAATTGCCGGACTTGGAAAAATGGTTGCTGCATCGATTGCATGTGCTGGAGACGGAATTGGATCAATGCATCAATTCCTATGATATCAATAAGTACTTCACGATTTTGCATACGTTTTGCTCAGGAGACTTATCATCGTTTTTCTTCGATATAAGAAAGGACTGCCTCTACTGCGATCACAAAGATGATCCAAAGCGCAAAGCATATCGTCATGTGTTACATATATTATTTCAGCATTTGGTGAGACGTATGGCTCCGATAATCGTATACACAGCAGAAGAGGCCTATCTGAGCTTCAATTCAGACAATGGATCCGTACATCTAGAGAGATTCTTAAAGCCTGACGATAAGTGGCTAAATCCTGAATTGTTTGCCCAAATAAATAAAATTAAGGAAATTCGCAGAAGTGTCACGACCGCTATCGAAATCGCCAGGAAAGATAAGCTTCTGGGATCAAGTTTGCAAGCCAGTGTTGCAATTTATGATCCCGACCAGCGTGACGCTGGACCAAACAATGATAAAACGCAGGCACTGAAAGCACTATGCGAGATGTCTAAAGATGGATGGGAAGAAATAACCATAACCTCAGAGGTAAAGTTGTATAACGCTCCAATTCCAGAAGGCGCATTTGTAAGTGATGATATAAAGAATATTGGAGTTGTCGTTTCATTGGCTAATGGAGAAAAATGCGAAAGATGCTGGAAGGTCTCGACGTCACTCAATGGAGATAAAGTATGTCCAAGGTGCCAGAATGTTTTAGCTCGGTAAAATGGACTCTTATTTGGTCGCTTTTCATATTGTTCAGCGACCAGATCTCCAAGCAGTTGGCGGAAACCCATTTAGGGGAATATCGTTCGCTGGAGATACTTCCGTTTTTCGATCTGGTACTCGTGAGAAATTTCGGTGTTTCTTTTGGTGCACTTAATACCGTTTCTCCGATTATTTTGACGCTGTTGTCGGCGGCAGTAATCATATATCTTGTTATCTGGGCTCGAAGCAATGTATCATATAGATTACCATCTGGTTTTGTGGTTAGCGGAGCTGTTGGTAATATATTGGACAGGGTTTTTCGCGGTTCTGTTGTCGATTTTTTGGACTTTCATGTCTGCGGATATCATTGGCCAGCGTTTAATATTGCCGATAGTTTCATTGTGATTGGAGCTGCTCTTTTGTTTTTTGTTTCACATAAAAATAATTTGCAATTGAGGTGAAAGTGTGATACAATGTAAGATATTTTACAAGGGGGTGGATATGAAATGTGATGGTGGCAATTTATGATTGAGGTAAATATGAAATATACATATGGGCTGTTTTCGTTATTTCTGCTTGCCGGATGTGGCAGCTATGAGAATGATAAAATCGATGTTGAAGGAATGAATGAAAAAAACAAATTACTGATTCCTCCGGTAATTAGTAAAACGTCTCCTTCCATTGAAAAAAAGCACAATGTAGAGCCCCAATCTGATAAAGAAGTTGAACACGAAATTTGTTTGCCGAATGGTAAATGATGGTATTTGGTATAATTTATTAAAGCAAGGAGTGGAAAAATGTTAAGGAATTTTGCTTTCGCTTTGTTTTTATCGTTTTTTTCTTGTTGTGTTAATGCTGAGGCCCAGCAATGTAAAGGCAGCTCTATAGAAAAGCTGGAAAACGGTATGTCTGTTATTTTTGTTGAAACATCAAAGTCTGATTCGCTGATGGTGGTGCTTTCGGTGTCTGCCGGCAGCACAGATGAAGTTGATAAGGAGGGGGTCGCCAACGTTCTCTCTAAGGTTTTAGCAAGTAAATACATGAATAATCTCAATGGAAATGCACTGCAATACGGTACGGAAAGTAATTCCTACGCCGGCTATGATCAGAGTGTCTACTATCTCTGCGGAAAACTGGAGAATTTAGATGCGTTTGTGAAAAATCTTGGGGATCTGTTTACGGTGTCGTCTCTCAATCCTGCAGATGTTGAAGCAACAAAGCATCTAGTTGGGCAGAACATTGATAAAGAAGATCAATCGGATCGTACTGTCATAAAAAAGGAAGCTAGGAAGTCTATGTACTGGCATTCCAAATACGGCTCCAGCGTTTCTGGGACTAAAGATGGATTGAAGCTCATAAGCAAAGATGATGTGGAGATGTTTAAGCAGAAGCACTATACACCAAATAGAGCAACAATAATTATCGCCGGAAATGTGAAGAAAGAAGAAGCATTGAAAGTCGTAAACAAGTATTTCGGCAGTACGAAGACGAAGTCAACAATTAATCGACTGAAGGAGCCAGATCATCATGGATCTGTCACGAGAATTACAAAAACAAGCGAACAGGTAAGTGTGCCGGTGATCGACATATATTGGAAAGTTCCGAATTACAGACAGGATAAGGCAATAGCTAAGGCGGCGGAAATTTACATCAATCACATGAGTGAAGCTCTACAAAAAAGTCTGATCGACGAGCAAAAGATTGCTGCGACGATTTCGTTTAGCTATTCGTTATGGAATTACGAGAGCGGCGATTTCTGCATGACGATTACGGCGCCCAATGCATCAATTGATGTTGACGATTTAATAACAGCAGTCCTAACGGAGATAAAATACATTGCGTCCGAGGGCGTAGCGAAGGAGCGGGCAGATGTTGCATCTAAAAAACTATTCGAAGCATCGAAAACAAATGACAGAGATATATTGGAAGTATTGGATATATTTTCCAGAAGGATGGGCGCAGGTCACGACTTTAATTCCGTCAGAAATTTCTCGACTGATAACGATTATTCCTTCGATGAGGTAAATAAGCAAGCCAAGGAAATTTTTGGAAAAGAACCGTGCGTCATCTGTGTGACAACACCTAGAGGTAAAGCTATGGTAAATGCAACTGGTGGGAGAAGATGACGATTACACAGAGTATTTTAAGCGGCGGCAGAAAATCGGAAAATGATGAGACAAGTTTGCTTCTATCCAAATGCATTTCTCTGGTGAGCGGTAATGAAGATTTACATTTTCTCGAAGATCAGCGCCTGCAAAGGTGGCTGTCGCTTAAAAAGTTCGTGATTTTTGGCACCGGAGGATCGAGTCTTGGGGGGCAGTGCATACATGCCATCTCCGGTGTCGGCAGCAGAGTTACGTTCGTAGACAATCTGGATCCGCATACACTAACCAATGTGTTTTCGGGACTGATTTTAGAAGGCGCGAGACCGCTGCATAATGAGATATTTTTTGCAAGAGCGAGGAAGAACGCAGCGCAGGACCGCAGTGTACTAGATGTACATGAGGATCCGAGCAGCGGATCTGACGAAGCCAATTGCGAAAAAGATCCATTATGCAGCGGTCTCGACACAGGGTTTCTTTGTATTTCAAAATCCGGAGAGACCCTCGAAACGATTTCGCAGTTATTGCTAACCATAGAATTGCTGAAGAGTATGGGAGTTAGTAACTTTGCGGAGAGGATAGTTGTAATAACAGAAGACAGACAATCATCGTTGCGGGAAATTTCGGCAAAGTATGGGTTTTTCTGTATTAATCATCCCTGGGACGTTGGTGGTCGGTTTTCAGTGTTTTCTGCCGTTGGTATGCTTCCGGCGGTAATCTGCGGTATCGATCCCATGCGTATCCGAAAAGGCGCTGAAAAATACCTGGAAGAATCTTTTGGATCGGCTCTTGAAGGCGCTCATTTTGTTTTCGGACATGCACAGCATGTTTCATTCATATACTCCGATAAGTTAGCGCTTTTTGGAAATTGGTTGGCACAATTGTATGCCGAAAGTAGTGGAAAGTACGGAATGGGCGTGACACCACTAACCGCCATAGGATCAGTCGATCAACACAGTCAATTGCAGCTATATCTGGACGGTCCAAGAGATAAATGCTTTACATTTTTCCTGGAAAAACAAACGACTGAGCTAACCATAGCCGAAGATTTTGTGCCAGATTCATTTTCGTATCTAAAAGGCAAAAAGGTTTCAGATATTTTCGAGGCCCAATATAGCGCCACAATTCAATCGATCATTGAGAAGGGACTTCCTGTAAGAAAATTCGAATTTCCTACGGTTACTCCGGAAATCCTTGGAGCTCTTTTCATGCATTTTATGCTGGAGGTTGTTGCCTACTGTCGCGTTGCAAATGTAAATGCATTTAATCAACCGGCAGTGGAGCGCGGCAAGATAATCACGAAAAATCTTCTAGGTGCAATTTGATGACAGTTAAGAGACAGCTGCATAATGAGCTATTTTTTGCAAGACACTTGTGTCGTAGAGCTAGGAAGAACGCCGCGCAGAACCGCAGTGTACTAGATGTACATGAGGATTCCTTAGAAAGGAATATTGCGTGTGCTGCAAGCACCGAAGCCAATTGCGGAAAAGAGCCATTATGCAGCGGTCTCGTTAATTTTGATAAAATGCATGGACTCGGCAACGACTTCGTGATGATTGAAGCGTCACAGCTGACTAATGTAGAGGATATACCATCTTTTTGCAGAGCTATCAGCCATCGGAAATTTGGCGTTGGCTGTGATCTGGTTACCATATATAAATATGACGCCAAGTCAGCAACTGTCGATGCGTCTTTTTTCAATTCTGATGGCAGTGAGGCGGAAATTTGCGGGAATGCTGCCAGGTGCCTTGGACTTCTTATGCACCAACGTGACGTTGGATCCACCAGTGTGACGCTGGCCCCAATTGTTTCTGCCAAATTTGCAACAAATAGCGCAACCACTAATAAAACGTATCAAATAAGCATAGATGCCAAAAACAATGTCTCCGTGAATTTCGGAAAACCGACGGCTACTGTTTTATCACGACGAGTTTCAAATCAAATGAATCTTAGTTTAATTGATGACTTTCATGTGGATGACACTCTCTGGAAAAGTCTAGAAGAACTTGGAGTTTATCATATCTCGTGTTTGTCTGTTGGAAATCCGCATCTGATTTTCTTTCTGAAACAAATGCCGTCTTTGGATCAGGCTCAGTATCTAGGAGCGAGATTTGAGTCAGATTCCTTATTTCCCAATAAAACTAACGTTTCATTTGCGAAAGTCATATCAGAAAATGAAATCGATTTGACGGTTTTTGAGCGGACAGATGGACTAACGCTTGCCTGTGGAAGTGGCGCCATGGCTACAGCCTTCGCCGCTTACCAACGCAATTTTCTGAAGTCTAATTCGATTACAGTAAATCAAAGAGGCGGTACATTACTAATGACTATTAATGACGATGGCACTTGCATCCAAACTGGACGTGCGACTCATGTTTTTTCCGGCACCAACGTGTCGTTGGATCCATTTACTGCTTCTCTACCTTCTGAACGGTATGCCGACACTATCTTCAATGCTGAGGCTGAATCCACAAAAATAAGCGAGTCCAGCGTCACGCTGTCGGCATCCCCATCAGCTAGTAGCAAAGCAGTAAACGCCCATGATGCAATCATATATACGGATGGGGCGTGTAGTGGAAATCCAGGCCCAGGAGGATGGGGAGCTCTCATCTTGTCTGGAGACAAGCGAAAAGAATTATGCGGTTCCGAAGCTGATACCACGAATAATCGCATGGAAATGATGGCGGCAATTTGTGCGTTGGAATATCTGAAATCTCCGTGTAAAATTGATTTATATACGGACAGCACCTATGTAAAAAACGGAATTACCAAGTGGATTACAAACTGGCAAAGAAAGAACTGGATTAATTCCGAAGGTAACCCGGTGAAAAATAAGGATCTCTGGCTGCGTCTATTGGAGGCAACCAAGCGCCATAAAATTTCCTGGCACTGGGTCGAGGGGCATGCTGGAAATAAATACAACGAGATTGTGGACAAGCTTGCCAGAAGTCAGTGTAAAATAAGGTAAAGTAATGTTAAATCGCTCGTGGTGCACCCCCTCTCTTCTTGGGTTAACGTTTGCTGCTCTAGAACGTGAATTTTTGGAAATAGGTCTGACCAAATTGGACGCCAAGAGGGTGTTTCCGTGGATTCACATGAAATGCGCTTCGTCATTTGATGTCATGACTGACCTTCCGCACAAAATTAGGTCGATACTGGAAGAAAAATTTTCGCTGGAGCGTCCCAAGTGCTGCAATCTACAAAAATCGTCCGATGGAACCCAGAAGGCACTGCTGGAATTTCCAGACGGCCATCAGATAGAAACCGTGTTTATTCCGGACGAAAAAAGAAATACCGTGTGTCTTTCTGCGCAAGTTGGGTGTGCCATGGGATGCAAGTTCTGTAATACCGGAAGACAGCAGTTTTCGAGAAATCTGACGGCCTCCGAAATAATGGCGCAGGTCTTTTTCTGGAAAGATTTGCTGCTGGAGTCGTCGGAACAGAGAAATCTCACGAATCTGGTGTTTATGGGCATGGGAGAGCCAATGTTGAATGCCGAGAATCTGTTTAGTGCACTGGAACTACTTCTGGGAGAAAAAACCCATAATTTTTCTCGCAGTAAGGTGACTGTATCGACTGCTGGCATAATAGAGGAGGATCTTCTGAAGCTAGCGCAGTTCGGCGTAAAATTAGCGATATCGCTCCACGCTCCCAACGACGCAAAACGCAATGAGCTCATGCCAATTAACAAGAAATACTGCATTGAAACCGTACTAAATGCTGCCAAAGAGTATCTCAGATTGAGCAATACTGAGCATATCACATTTGAGTATCTATTGTTGTATGGAGTTAACGATTCCGACGACGACGCGCGTCAATTGGCTAAGTTACTGGCTAACATACACTGCAAGGTCAATTTGATAATGTTTAATAGCTGGAGTGGATCAATTTTTATGGGCAGTCCACGCGCAAGAGCAGACGCTTTTCTTTTGATTCTACTTTCCAAAGGGATTCGTACGATGGTAAGAAAATCTCGCGGCGACGATATACTCGCCGCCTGCGGTCAACTGAAAACATCATTAACGAATCAATGATGGCATTCGTTTTTGGCGGAGCTCATCAAAAAACAGGTGTCTGCGGAGGTTCTGGAGAGTTTAGATCTCCAGCTCCCTCTGCTGCTATGGCTTCTATTTCTTCATCTGCTGCGGCTCTACCTTCCTCTGGAGATGTTGCTGGACGTAGCGTGTCATCTTGATTATAAACAAATCCATGAGGAGCACTGGGATTGCTGTAATTGTAGTCAACTAGTCCTTGCTCATTCAGTAACGGTCCATCCGCTTCCGCATTACCGAAAGCAACAAACATACAAATCGTACAAAGCGCACAAAACTCATAAAACTTTTTCATTTTAAAACCTCCGTAGTTATAGAAAAAACTTTATCCGAACACAGAAGTCATTAAAACATATAATTATTAAGGAACAGTTTAAAAACTGAATCAGATGTAATTTTTTGCGCTATCATTTCTTAAATGTGTATACCTTCCAATGGATGGCGAAGTATTGGAGCCTAGTGCTGCAGCTTCTAGAACATACCGTCTAACTGGCTAAAATCAACGGCTTCTGCGGTTTCGTTCAGGTTCTCATGGTTTATTTTCACTTCATATCTTGTCTTGGATAAATACCCGACGACCTGCTGAGCCATATCATCGGAGAACTCATTTGTTAGTCTTCCACGAAGACGAAGATTGGTTTCATCCTTTGGCCCGGCATCATCCGAATAAATCAATTCATTAACCTGATATACTACTATGGTACCATCGACTTCCTTGTAGCCAGCCTCATTCTTTAGCTTTTGAAAGGCTTCCAGGTATAAAGACGAAATCACATTGGAAAGTTTGTAGTCTTTTCCATCATCTACATTACCCTCTCTATCGAATTTCTTGGTTATCACCGGAGTGTACCCATTTTTGGACGATACTTGCGCTAGATTTGCACCGGATTTCACTTGATCCACATATGATTCGGCCATTTTATGGGCTAATTCCGTCTGCTTACTTTTGATCCATTCGCTGTTCACCTTAGCAGAGACTTTGGCGAATTCCTCAACATGCTTTGGTGCGATGCTATCTACATGCACTAACCAGAAGAGTTTTTCTCCGTTTTCGTTAGCACTCTCGGAAAACGAACTATCTGCCCCCTCTTCAGTGGAAAAAGCGACTGTGACTGCATCTTTTTGATAACTCACAGTCAGTATGTCCTGAGAGAGCGCATCTTTATTGGAGAGATTAACGTCGCTTGCTGAAACGATTTTCAGATGGAAATTCTTGGCAATCTCTTCAAGAGCTGTGCCGCTTGTGAGAGCATCTTCAATATCTCTCGTACGATCTTCTGTTACCTTCTGCAATTTTTCTTGTAGTAATTCAGCGGCTATTTCCGATTCTGCTTCTTCATAGCTCTTGGAATCCTTATCTGCGTATGTCTCGTAATAATCCTTTTTTTCTTCCTCGGAAATCTTGATGTCTTTTGTCAAGTCTGACTCATACAGCTCCAGAATTTTAAACGATCTTCTTTCTTCAGCAGAAAACAGCTCCTGATGCTCCTTATAGAACTCCTCCAGCTCCGTATCAGAAGGCTTTTGCTCAACGACAAACGACGTCGGCTTTAATTCAACTAGGGAAAGCGTTCTCTTCTCTTGCATAGCTTTGCTGTAACAGCTCAGTTCACTGACGGTGGATACAAATCTAAAAGGAGCTGCTATGAGCGAATTTTTTATGTCCTTTCTTAGAAGCTCAATGAACACTTGCTCCGAGAAACCTATTTTATGCAGAAATGCATGAAGCCGTGCTTTGTCGAAGCGCCCGTCTTCGTCATGGAACATATATATGCCGCGTAGGTATGCTTGTATGGTATCCTCGGAAACCACAAAACCAAAATCAGAAGCTGCAAGATCAATAACGTTCTCATTGATGATTTGACCTAATATGTTTAACGTTTCAGCTTTCTCATCGATATTTTTGTTATTATGCCGCATCATATTAAGCTTCTTATCTTTTTCAAACTTAAACAATGTCGGAGTTATTTTTATGTTTCCTATTTTAACGAGATAGTCTTTTCCTGTGAACTTTCTTATGATGTCCGGAATCCCCCAACAGAAAATAAATGTGAGGGCTAGAATACTCAGGAAAAATTTTACAACAGGCGAACCAGAATACTTTCGAATAAGCTCTAACATTATTTGTCCTTATAATAACACACGTGTATATTATTAGCAGTTGTCCCGCCGAGCAAGTATATTTTGGAGATTTTTGAATGAAAATAATAGTAGCCAACTGGAAAATGAACGGAAGCATTTCATTAGTGAACCAGTTTGTGAAGGAGCTTAATGAGGTTAAATGCGACAACAGAATAATCATATGTCCTCCTGCAGCATTGGTTGCACCAATGTGTGCTGCACGCGCGTTTGTTAATACATCTTCGACATCACAAGCACAGCCGGCATACGTTTCGGAAGACGGCGATAGCATTAATGCGTGTGCTGCAAGCACGGGGGCGCAGGACTGTTTTTATGAGGAATCTGGAGCATTTACTGGAGAACATAGTCCGAAATTACTGAAGGAATTGGGATGTGACTACGTTTTACTGGGACATTCGGAACGAAGAACTCTATTTCATGAATCGGACGAAATCATATACAAAAAATGGAACGCCGCCATCAAACAATCGCTATGTCCAATTGTCTGCGTCGGAGAAAAATTGGAGGAACGGGACAATTGGCAGGATATTATTTCGAAACAGCTGAAAAACTACTTCAACCAACGTGACGTTGGATCCGATGATAATGAAACGTACGATTCAAGTGAGTATAACATTGGAAATACGATCTTTGCCTACGAACCTATCTGGAGCATTGGCACTGGGCTTGTACCTTCTATCGAAGAAATAGAAAACGTGCTGAATTTCATAAGAACCAGCGTGACAGCGCTTGCAGCACACGCCACTGTTTTGTATGGTGGATCAGTAACGTCTAAAAATGCTGCTGCAATTTTGAGCAGCGATAGCGTGGACGGAGTTCTGGTGGGTGGAGCAAGTCTAAAGATAGAAGAATTTAAAGCAATTGTTACGGCTGTGTGACAATTGATTCAAATTGCGCCCATAAATCTTATTCATGGACGCAAGTTTTTTAGAGACCACTCTTTTTAACAAAACTATTTGCAATTACCTGTATATGAAAAATGACCATTCATCATGCGTGCCTTTACAAGCATAACTGCCAATAGATTGGCTTTCATTTCTTTGGTGTGATCATCTAGGTTATCCCCACAAGAACATATTATGTTGCTCTTTAATTCTTGCAAAGAAGTGCTACCTTGGCCTAAGTACTTGTTAATTGTTATTTCTGACAGCGGACTATCCTGCAAGAAATTCACCATGTACAAAGTATTGCCTATAACACCTCTAAATAATTGTTTTAGCACGTCCTTGTATTCGTTGATTGTCATAGCTGCAGTATCAGGCTTTGGAGCCGCCGAAGAAGCAAAACTCGAAAATGGAAATGCACTAAACGGCGTCGAAAATGATGAAGACGACAATGTAGCAAACGGTAGTGAATCATCTGAGGCAGACGATGATGATAGTTTAAAAACTGGCGATGGCGGCGAAGTGAAAAACGGAGACGTCGGTGATGGCGCAAACTTCAGGAAAGGTGGCGATAGCGGCAGCAGTTTGGGAGCAAATGGTGGCGAATATGACGATGAACTAGATGACGACGCCGAAGAGAGGAAAACTTGTGGTGGCGGCATCAGTTGTGGAGCAAACGGCGGTGAATATGACGATGCCGGTTGTGCTGAAGAGAAAACAGGCGATGGCGGTGAATATGACGATGACGATGATAATATTTCAAAAACTGGTGATGGCGGCGAGCTGAAAACCGGAAATGTCGACGATTGCACATACTCCTGAGCTGGCGTTAGTGGCACTGTTGGTGCTAAATATGATGATGATGAGCCGAATGGTTTTATCGTGTTTTGGACGGCGAATGCAAGAGGACGATATTTTGCATCAATCGAAGAAGCATTGTCGTATTGTTGTTGTTTTGCATAAAGACCTCCAGGCGCATATCCAATCGAGCTACTTTTTTTGGTTAAACCCTAACCCCGCTCGAAGTTACCCAGTTTTTGGAAAAAAATAAAAAAAATCATAATAATTCTTGCGCTTATCATTAGATTATGTTATATTATATGCAGGTTAATTAGCATGCATATGGAGTGTCAAA
>BNWK01000026.1 GCA_025998775.1 Alphaproteobacteria bacterium
CTCTGATGCCATTGTTGACGAAGTCTATAATCTAATGGCTGCCATGAACAACTCTTTTGTTTCTATCTCACATTCACAGTCTTACAATTTGCTTGTGCTATAGCCGATCATGACTTTTTCCGGCTATTACCAATTGGCTTTGGGGACTTTTGCCACTCAGGCTTAGAAATCTCCGCTATTTTTGATAATCCTAAAGCCTGCTATATTTCACGCGCACTTGGCGACGTCTTCCAGATAGAGGCTGATGTATTTTTCTCCCTTCCATTCGGAGACGGACAATCCACCGAGAACGTCCACGTAATCGCGGTGGTTCAGGAGAATATCGCCGAGTTCCGTGTTCAGCGACTTAAATGATATGGCCTTCAGCGTATTGTCATTTTCGTCTTTCAGAATCGTTTGTATGTGATTCTGTCCAACGATCCTAGCGGAGGCTATTCTCAAATTTGGTATGACGAATTTAGGATGGCGATTTCCCATTCCAAACGGCTCGAGGAACGATAGGGTTTTCATGAGGTTCATCGAAATGGATTCCAGGTTCACCATACAATCGGCATAGAGCTCATGGGAAACGACCTCGTATTTTATCTCTGTCTTAAAGAACTCCACCAACTCATTCATCTTGTTAGCCTCGATGGAAAAACCTGCAGCCATGGAATGTCCACCTCCAGAGGCTATGACCCCATTTGCGATGCCCTTGTTTATGACGTCGGAGATATCCAATCCGTCGATGGACCGACAAGACGCTCGTCCTTTGCCGTATTTATCGATGGAGATTACAATGGTCGGTTTATTGAATTTATCCTTCAATCTTCCAGCGACAATCCCCACAACTCCAATGTGCCAGTTTTCACTCCAGGAGCATATGAAGTTCAATTTTTCATCCACAAGATCAGACGCTTCCTCCACGATTTGCGCCTCTATACTTTGACGTTCCTTATTGAGATCGTCCAAATGCTGAGCTAACTTCTTGGCTTCTATAGGATTTTTGGTTGTGAGCAATTTCACACTCAGATCCGCCGATGAAATCCGGCCGGCCGCATTTATTCTTGGACCAAAGAAAAAGGCGATGGTATCAGACGTTATTTCGGATCCTTTGCTAATGCACATCATAGCGTCTATGCCGAGATTCTTCCTTCTTTTGATGGCTTTTATGCCCTGTAGTACGAAGGCGCGATTTAGACCGGTCAACTCGACGACGTCACAGACAGTAGCGAGAGCAACCAAATCCAAATAATCCATAACTTCTGGTTCTTTCATCTTTTTGGCGGAATAAAAACCGCTTCTTGATAGCATTTGATTGATACCCAATATGCACATGAACACCAATCCTGTGGCGCACAGATTTTTGTATTCGTCGCATTCATCTGGTCTATGCGGATTTACAATGGCAACAGCCTCTGGAATGGACGACATCTTGTGGTGATCTATTACCACAACATCTATGTTCTGACTTTTGCTGTAGGACAGCTCTGCCTTCGAACTTGATCCGCAGTCGACCGCAATAATCAGCGAATCCTTATGATTTTTCACAGCTTCAATGTTTAATCCATATCCCTCATTGACACGATCCGGAATGTGATAGGAATAATCAACTCCCAAATAATCGAAGAAATTCATGAACATAGCGGTTGATGACACACCATCGACGTCATAGTCCCCCAAAATGCTGATTTTCTCACGGTTAACTATCGCTTTTACGATTCTAGTAACAGCTTTTTCCATATCAATGAATGTAAATGGATCCGGCATACAGGAAAGCATGGAAGTATGCAGAAAATCATCGACCTGTCCTCTGTTTTTCAGAAGCGCCGAAAGTAAATCATCAGATTTCTTATATATTGTGGTTCCACCATGGATATTCCACACTTTTTTAGTTAACGAAACGATTTTATGCGACATATTATTTCCAGAATTTACTAGGTAATTTTTTGAGACAGTATCATAAACATTTGTGCTTTTCAATATGCGTTACAAAAATGTGTAAGCGCAATTTGATAATGTCCGGTCGTGCAATTTAGAAATGTCCGGTTTTAAGTAGTCAGCGAATCCCATAAATTCGATGAAGTTATGTCATTTATTGAGGAAAAACCATGCAAATATTTAAGGAAGAGGAAATGGAGAGGATTTATGTATTGCGCCAAGTACAAAGAGCGCAAATTGACGCAATCGGAGGCAGGACGTCAGCTTAGACTGAGTGAACGTCAAATCAGGCGATTATTAGAGCGCATGTCGGAAGATATCTCTGAAATTAGAAGCCGTAAACGCTGAGGAAACAGAGCGTTCAAGGAGGAATTCAAGCAAGATATTATTGCAATTGTAAGAGAAAAATACACGGATTTTGGTCCAACTTTTGCTTCTGAAAAGCTGAAAGAATGCGATGGCTTGGATGTCAACCGAGAAACGCTGCGTCAATGGATGATGGAAGATGGCTTATGGATATTTAACAACGAGAATTGGTATTAAGTTTGCGGTCCAGCTGATCCATATCGTTAAATGTTTTGCGATCCAGTATTTCGGTTATTTCGTAGAATTGACTCACTGTCCGTTTGAGTATATAGTTGTTAATTATTATTAACAGAGAGTTACAAATGAAATTTAATGAGATAAAAGAATTTATGACAGGTCTACTGCAAAAGCATCAAGAAGAAGAAATTGATTGTTGTTATGTCCCAAAAACGATTTTTTCAACGGTTCTATCTGAAGGAGGAAAATATACAGGCGATGTTAACATCGACAATCTTCCGCACGGAAAGGGAAAGCTTACGCTTCCTAGTGGAAGCGTATATGAGGGGGATTTTATTGATGGAACAGCACATGGGAAGGGAAAGTCTGTGCTTTTCGACGGATCCGTCTACGAGGGAGACCACAAAAATGGGAAACCGAATGGAAAAGTAAAGATTATGTACTTCGATGGGCACATCTATGAGGGCGATTACGAAAACGGCGCAGCACACGGAAAGGGAAAATCAACATATCCAGATGGAGATTTCTATGAGGGAGAGTTCGTTGATGGTGTGCCTAATGGAAAAGGAAAGCAGATAACTGAAGATGGAGACGTTTACGAGGGGAATTTTTTGGACGGTGAGTTGCACGGAATAGGAAAGGTAACATTTGAAGATGGACATATATACGAAGGTAAATTAACATATGGTATTCCCAATGGAAAAGGCAAAATGACTTTTGAAGGCGTGGGTATCTATGAAGGAAGCTTTGTGGACGGTATTCCCGAAGGAAAAGGAAAAATAAAGTTTGCAGATGGAAGTGTATATGAAGGGAAGTTCGAATATGGAGTGCCATGCGGAAAAGGGAAGCTTATAAGTTCAGAGGGAGATCTCTACGAAGGCGATTTCGCGAATGGGGTACCACATGGAAAAGGTAAAGTAACGAAAAGTACAGGGAACATCGCCTACGAAGGGGAATTCGAAGACGGCGAACCGTGCGACCTGTAGCCATTCACCGCTCATTCAACTTTCCATTTTTGATAACGAGTCGTCGGCAACTCATTTGATCCATGTGATTGACATGGTGGGTTATCATGAGGCAGGTCTTGTGCTCTGTCCCAGGACTTCGCGCGCGATCCTTGGGTTTTACAAAAACACCACGGCCGCGAAAAGCAACAACGGAGTCAAATAAATGTTCGTCTTTTTGTGACTATCTTTTTTTGAATATTAAAATACTTGGTTTTAGGTCTCTTGATTGCTCCCAAAAATTCATGTTCGCAAACTCACTTGCGGCCGTTATTTGCCGGGCGTCTTCATTAATAACTTTAGCTGGCGCCCAAGGAAAATACTTTGGTATTATTTGTGTGTGCAACAGGCCATCGATTTTTTCACCATGATTCCAGACATTTTTTAATTCTTCGCTGACTTGTCCCCCACACATATGTTTCTTGCAATACGCAATATCGTCCATGTTGCGTTCATGATCCAGTTTCCGCATGACATCGTGGATCTCTCCGATTTGTTCTGCCTCGGTTGCGTCCAGCCTGCTTAACATTTTAGGATGCTCGGCAATATAATGTATTTCCCTTTCCAGGCACCTATAGGCGCCACCATAACCGCCACTTCCATATGGGAAACACGCCAACGGGTTATGTGATGCATATATGTCGAACATAGCGAGCAGCTCTTCCAATTGTGACCCTGTCAAAGGAATCGTCGGATTTTCCGCGATGAATATACCGTCTTTCTTCAGAAGCTTATGAATCTGGGTAATGGTTTCTAATTTATTTGTGCAATAGTCTTTTATTAGATGAAAATCATCCATAACGACGGTAATGGTCTCGGGCATTTTAGAGGCCATTTCTGCCCACACGGACAATTCGTTCACGTTCGCCTTGATACCAACGCGTTTTTCGCCGCCATACTGCGGATTTTCATCCAAAAATATCCAATTGTTAGGTCCAAAACGGTATTCGGTTCGGTCTTCAGGTTGGGAGCCGATTTCCTCTTCCGTCCTTCCTAATCTGAATTCGCCAATCGCTAGATAAGCAGGCTTGCCGTCTGAGAACGCCGATCTGAACGCAGATTCAAATTTTCCAACTCGAATTTTACTATCATCGGCATCAAGCACGGTCTTCATGCATTCGGCTACGTTAGCGGTATTGATCACACTGAAACAGCCAATAGCAATAAAATACAAAAGACGATTAACTGTCTTCATTACTGCCTTCATTTTTATTCTCCCTATTTATTAAGACAACGTTTTTACAATATATCATCAATATACTAACAAGTCATTAAAAATAAAAAATTATTCACCGCTCATTCAACTTTCCATTTTTGATAACGAGTCGCCGGCAACTCATTTGATCCATGTGATTGACATTGTGGGTTATCATGAGGCAGGTTTTGTGCTCTGTTGCCATGACTTCGCGCGCAATTCGCATGATATTATCGGATGTTTTGGGATCCAGCGCGGCCGTTATTTCGTCGAACAGTAGTATTTTGGAATCGACGATGATCGACATGATGATGCTCAGCGCCTGTCTTTGGCCTCCGGACAGATTTTCCACATAATCGTCCAGTCTGTTTTCGAGATCCATCTTTAAAATGCTCAATTTTTCTCGATACAAGTCATCTCGGACGAAAGAATTGCTCGGAATCAACTTCCGGCATTTTCCCCTCATGTAGGCGATGTTGAGGTTCTCTCGGATGGTCATACTTCCAACTGTGCCGGCTCTTGGATCTTGCAGGACATTGGAAACGACCGCCGCTCTTGCATACTGCGGAAGGCTGCTCACATCTTGGCCATCTATAACAATAGTTCCGCTTTTTGGAAACACATGCCCAGATATCGTATTGAACAGCGTTGTCTTCCCTGCCCCATTGTCGCCCGTTACGAGAACGAATTCCCCTTTGTTGATGATCAGATTTAAATCAACCAATGTATTTCTGACCGTGATATTATTTAGACGCAGCATTTTTCCTCCGAGAGCACATAATGGCGATTATCAAAATTCCGGTTATCAGATTGAGATCCTGTGTCCTCAGCCCCAGAGCGTCACTGTGTATGGCGAACGCTATGAAGATTCTGTAAATTACAGATCCTAAAACGCAGACGAGCACTTTCAGCAGCATATTCTTGATTTTTAAGAGTTTTTCTCCAATGATTACGGACGCAAGCCCTATCACCAGGGTTCCAACGCCCTGTGTAATATCGCAAAATCCCTGATACTGCGTGAATAGTCCGCCGCACATTCCTATCAGAGCGTTGCTGGCCACCAGTCCTACGATCGTCATGGCTTTGACATTTATGCCGCAAATGGAGGCGAATCGCTTGTTTTGGCCTATGGATCTCAGTCCCAATCCGAAATCCGTTATCAGCAGATATCCGAACAGCGCAACCAAAGCAGAGACAATGATCGCAATCTTGATTGTAGAATATCCGCCGCTAAATATTGTCACATCATCCATGAAGGCAATGTTTGGATTGGTCCCCATGATTCGCAAATTCACCGAATACATCATAAATGCAACAATAATACCAGATAATAAATCCTCTATTTTTAAATACACATTTAATATTCCGGTGAAAAGCCCGGCCATTCCCCCGGCAACCAGCGCCAACGCCATTGCCATATAAGGATCCTGGCCGGATTTCAACATAACCGACGATACCGCAGCTCCGAGCACGAAGCTGCCGTCGCATGTTAAATCCGGAAAGTTTATTGTTCTGAAAGTCAGGTATATGCCAATTGCAGCAATTCCATATATTAGTCCGACTTCCAGACACGTCATTAATTCCTGAACGCTTAACATATTCCATTGCTCACTGAAATATTTTTTTAGCTTCTGCTTTCAGATCATCCGAAAGCGTCATTCCTAGTAATTCTGCAGACTTTTCGTTTAAAAATAGTTCACTAACACGCGGATATTCCACTTTTATGTCATTTATGTTTTCTCCGTCGACTATGCGCTGAACCATTTTTCCAGTTTGCACTCCGACGTCGTATTGGTTTGGACCAAGAGCGGCAATGCATCCATTTTCCACCTGATCAGTATCGCTGACATACACCGGAATTTTCTTCTTATTGCAGACCTTTACTATGTTGGACATTGCACTCAGTGCCAAATTATCATTGCTTATAAATATGGCATCTGCCGAAATTTTAGCCAACACCTGAGAAATATCTGTAATAGTCGATACTCCCTGTTCTATCAGATTTATCTCCGCTGCTTTGCAAACTCCCCGCAGCCTTTTTACAATGGAAACCGAATTCGCTTCTCCGAAATTATATATGATTCCCAAATTCTTCAGAGATGGCTGAATTTTCTTGAACAATTCGACCTGCGGCTCCAGTGGAACGAAATTCGAGACTCCTGTAGTGTTAGTCCCAGCAAGATTCGGAGATATGTCGTCTGGATTGGTCACTGAAGCGAAAACCAGCTTTATTTTCCCGGCTTTTGCGAGTTTAAATCCGCATTGGGTCGGAGAAGTACCAACTGTAACAACGATATCAACGCCAGAATTAGCGAATTTCGCCATTATCTGAGATCCCAACGCCATATTTCCCTGGGATGTCTCCACCAATATCTTATATTTTTTATTTTGCTTTTTCAGGTAGTCTTCCATTCCTGAAACCACAGAATTCAGCGCTTCATGTTCAACGCTTTTGCAGACGCCAATGGTTATGACCTCTTCTTTTTTATTTGGAAAAAACGCATATGCAAGTGCGCTAACCAAAACTATTAACAGTACAAATAACTTTTTCATTTTCTTTATTCCTTATTTTATTCAATATTTTTTTATATCCATTATAGGGCTCATCATTCAGAAAACGCGCCACTCTTCCTATGGTTGTTAGGCTCGCTCCCGTTTCTTCCCTTATTTCTCTGTATGAAAAGCCGTCATTCAAAAGCTGACAGACCTTCCATCTTTCTGCCAACGCTCTGATTTCCGAAGGAGTGCACAGATCCGTCATGAATCTACGTGCCTCATCGGAAGTTTCAACCAGAACTAAAGCATCAAATAAATCGATTCTATGGTGTACGTCCATTATTTCCTCCGTGTTCTACCTTACCACCGTGCTACTGTATTAATATAGTGGTACACGTTCGAAATGTCAACTATCTATGTGCGTTTTTTTACAGATTTTTTTATCACCGAAGATAGCGCTGGCATACCTCTTAACAATTGGCAAACCCATTAACTCATGCACGACATATATAGAAAACACTTGACAAAGGCTTCAACTTGTGATACCGTTATCATTGTTAATGGAGACACGCAATGAAGAAAGCCATATATGCACTATTAATGCTAATGGAAAAGATGTCACAGTCAAATTGTCTTTGACTAAAACAGGAATCAATGTAAATGCGCAAGCCAATGATGGTAGAACTCCTTAGCCAATTCAGGAATGAATGGCAATTTTTTGCCCAGTAGTGCGTTTCCCAACAGAACTTTTGCGATTATTTCTGATGTACTGTTTTCTGCGACCTTTCGCTCTAACAGGTTTCTTTGTTCTAGCTTTCGTTTTAATTCTTGGCGGCATCCCACGCTTTCCTCTAGTTTTTTTCGATGCTTTATGCTTTATCGATGTTCCAACAGCTTTTTCAGATCCAGCGGGTCTCGATTTTGCCGCAGTCTCTCGTGGCATTCCAGCAAGTGGCGCTCCAGTAGCTATACCCCCTCTTGGCATTCCAACAAGCTGCGCTCCAGTAGCTCTACTCCCTCTTGGCGTTCCAGCAAGTGGCGCTTTAGTAGCTCTACCCACTCTTCGTATTCTAGCAGGTGGGGCTTTGCTAGCCATATGCTCTTCCGGAGGCGGAGTTTTACTTACATACGTAGGCTTAAAAAAAGTGACGTCGTCGACACAATAATTATTGCCACAGAGTTCTCCTTTTCCGGATCGTTCGCAAACCTCTTTCTTCATGCTTTCTTGTAAAGCATTTACGTTTTCCTTGTATACTTTAGCAATCCCCAGTGTCTTCAAAAAGGCGTCCAGCTGCGGCGTACTTTGCACAAAATAAATGCCGTCATGAGAAAACGGCCGGTGATGCGCTGTATGTACTTCCCAAGTTATGCGATCCTTTAAATAAGTCTTCGGCCCATTCCATCGCAAAAAGTCTAATTTGCTTTTCTTAAGAAAAACACTTTCGTTACAGTTATCGCTGATCATGATGCGCTCGCCATTAATAAACGCAGGAGCCTTTCCAAAGATCGTCAGTATTTCCTCTTGATCAGTCCAATAATTAGCTGAAAATGCTATCTTAGTTATTAGATCAACCGCTATTACTTTTAAAGAAGAATTATTGGATCCGGCCTCTTTTATTCTGCGACGATAATCAGCGTTTTCTGCTTCCGTCATTGGCAATACGGCAATCTCTTTTGGATCGAGTAAGCTTTCTAGCAATTCCGACAAAGATTCTACGTCTATCGTCGCATTGCCAATCGCATTAAATATATCATTGCGGAACTTGTCTTTTTCTCCGTTGATGTATTGAGTTGGAAACAGTGTTTCGTGTAGAAGAAGATTTCCTTCGGACGTCATCCACTGCATTTGCTTTCTTGCTTCAGCTTTTGATGCATCTTTCGTTCCATGTAAGCCAGGCATTCCACCCAACAACAACCAATGGTAAAAATGCCCCAGTTCGTGCATGAGTGTACCGGAAATGAGCTCGTGCTTTCCTACAGAGGGGCAGCTTGTTTTTTTTGCGCTAGAAAGCTTCAGTTCGATGTGTCTTTCTGGATGATGTACGCTTTTTTTGATGACGCCACGTCCAACATAACTCGTATATTCACAGCCACTATAAAATTGGCTTTGATTAGAAGCTTTTATCTGAATAGGACTGACGTACTTGTAAGCAAAAGGGCTATCATTGCCCAACTGCCTCAATAACCATAATGATAAAATTCTTTGTGCCCCAGATGGATTTTCCATCATTGCATAAAAACCATTGCGAACCAAATCTTTATCACCATTATTAATATTAAGCTCACCGAGGTCAAATAAATATGGAAATATGTATCCGTAATCTTTCAAGAACCTATTTGCAAAATTCGATCTTTCACTTGAACCTGGATCGCACGCTTCTAGGTTGTGAGCCTCAAATATAAGATTCACCGAAGCTTCAAGCATCTTCCGTCGTTCTTCAGAAATATTATTATTTGTATTCAGATAATTCTTCGCATAATCAGCAAGAACTACCGCAGAAATGTCATATATTCTTTCTGCGATTCCATTTCCTACAGTTGCCGAACTACAATATGGCTTGACAAAAACCTCAATTTTATCAGCCAATTTCATTGTTGACGGAAATCTGTCAAATGGAATAATTTCATCTGCATGCGTAGGCATAGGCACAGAATAAACCGAATCCACAGACGAAAGCGCCAGCATTAAAGCGGCTACACAGCATAAGGTTTTATTTTTCATGTCTTCTGGCCTCTTCTTTGTTTGCAAATATGTAATATAACATAAGTATAGTGTCTTTTTAGCTAGACAACAAGTTTTTAGAATGTTTTTTCTGCAAAAAATAATGATAACATATACCTTTCGTCATTTCATATTGGTCTGCATACTACATATGGATTTTTCAACGTGATATACCTGCGATATTGGCAATATGTCTTTGAAGAAGTTGGCATCTGTTCCAGTGAAGAATTGGGAAGCCGTTTTGTACGGATATTTCCACCTACATAGCGGCTTTTCTTACCAATAATCAGTCAAATCTATCTATTTCAGTACATTTATTTTTGTCTCGTAAAAGCCGCCATAAGGGTTTTCTCTGTGCAAAACAGCTTCCATATGCTTTTTATAAACTTGAGCGATATTCTCAAATTCTTTGAGTGACATTTCCTTTCTATTTAGTATAAGCTCGCATTGTGTTTTTAGTTCGGGAATAGCAATTGCATATATCAGTGGCTTAGGAATATTCAGAAGGTACATTCTTTCTAACAGAGCTTTTTCTTCTGGATTCAAGATTTGGGAAAGGCATATACTCCACATCTCGTCTTCAGTAATATAAAATTCACTCCAAAACACGTTTATTCTCATGTTCATCTGAGACAAACAAGCTATTTTTGGCGAATTCTCAAAAATTTCGACATCTTTTTTTATGTTCTTCAAAATTTCTATCTTGTTTTTATTCTCATAATATTTTTCAATAACAGGCAAAATTGTCTCAAGACGTTCCCAATCTGAAATTTGAAGTTTGTTATTCCTGTATGACCTATAATAATTAGGATATGATAAGTAATCCAAGTGGTGTATCTGGCACTCAGGATCATATCTTTCAGCTACGAATGCAGGAGGAAATGGCCTAATATACCCGCTCACCATATCCTTTAATTCTGGGTTTGCTGCTTCATAAAAAGCATATTGCACTTCCATATCTTGATTGTTTAGCATACTTAAATACCAATCGAAGTTTTTGCTACCACCCGAAAGGCTACGATATGTGCCTCCCTCATAAAAGTGCAAATTATCAAAGTCTATATAAGTTATATCTCCATTGTCTGGATTAACTATAAGATTGCTCGTATTTTGATTATCATCGGGACAAATAAAATCCGTCAAAGTATTGGCAGATATGGCTAGATTTTTATATATATCTTTCAGTTTGTCTTTTGGATATAGACTCGGTTTTTCAGCAAAAGTGTCTCCGGGCACTCCTACAGCTTCATCCATAAAAAGCAATACCCGCAAGCCATTCTCGGCTGGTAACTCTTCAGCGTCAAAACTGCATAGTGTTGATAATTGGTATGTCAATTCTTCCGCTTCACATTTGGCCTCCAGGCTTTCTTCGTTTATAGGATTTCCTTCTTTGTTAACAAAGACCTTCTTTCCGGTTGGACTCTCAATCATAGATTGTATATATCTAGGGTATGCAAATTTTACCTGCGGTGGAATTGCTTTTGTCTTCAGCAAGTTGTGTAACTTCTTAGAGCTCGAGAACTCGTTTATCTTTCCAAATTTTACTATATAATTTTTGGAACCGCTAGTTTCCACTTTGTAGATTCCACCATTCTGTATGCCTCCTTTACTTCCATCAACTACTAAAGGAGATATTCTGGTGATTTCCGCTCCCGTTCCTTCTTTTTCAATACAAGCTTTTGCAAAGTCTTTGGCTAAATTCAATACTTCAGTTTTGAATCTTTTTGCATTATAATAAATGACTGCTGCGTCTCGCTCATAACTTTTCATTCCATAACAGCACACATTACATATAAAAATTAATAAACACATAATAAATCTCAAGTTTTCCTCCAGCAATATAAAACGAATTAATTATAGAACAAAACATATTAAGAAAACGTTAATTTTATCTAGAAAAATGTTAGTTTATTATATTGGTCTGCATGCTGCATATGGATTTTTCGACGTGATATACCTGCGATATCTGTAATATGTCTTTGAAGAAATTGGCATCTGTTCCAGTGAAGAACGTCTGTACATTTAGCTCCATGAGTTCGGTTGCCAAATCCTTTCGGCGCTTTTCGTCCAGATGCACCATGAGGTCGTCCAGCAGTAGTATTGGTATGCCGGTGCGCATTCTTTTGTATATCCTAAAAACCGCTAGAACCAGCGAAATCAAAAAAGCTTTTTGCTCACCAGTGGAGCAGTTTTCCGCCTCCAGCGACGTCTTTCTGTGTTTTGCTTCCCAAATGCTCTTTTGGGCACTGACGGACGTTGTTTGTTTTTCGGAATCCATGTAGCGATTTCTTTTTAGAATTTCCGCTATTTCCAGCATAGAATCTTCTTCGCTGTGCGTATTATATATTTTTTCGATTTCTCCTGAAATGGATACAATGGGCCTAAGAAACTCGGACGGATGTACATCAAATACTTCGTGGAGTAAGTCTATGAACTCCAATCGCGACTTGGTGATTTTTACATTTTCTTCTGCAATTTTTTCCTCGAGAATCTTCATCCAACTTTCGTCTTTGCGATGAAAAATCACATGCAAACGTTCCTTCTGTAAATCTGCTAGCTTTCGGAGATTGGACTTATGCCTCTTCTCGTATCCGCTCACAAGATGATCGAAAAAAGCACGCCGATCGGACATAGAATTTATGAAAACGTTATCCATGCCAGGAACAACCCACAGTAGCCAAAGTAATTCTTCGAATTTGGACAGACTGGAAGCGCTTGTGCCGTCTATGCGGGCAACACGTCTGCCGTTTTGGGCGTGGGTGGATAGCTGCGTTTTATAATCGTCTTTTTTTAGGAGTAATTCTACGTTCCAGGAGGCGGAAAAACTACCAATGCAGTTTAAATCTGAAACGGGAGCTTTTCTAAGTCCGCGTTCCGACGAAAACAACGATATAGCTTCCAATATATTGGTCTTTCCAGCTCCATTTTCTCCGTGGAACACCACAAACATAGAGGATATATTTAACGCCAATGTTCTGTAGGATCTAAAGTTCTTGCATGTAAGTTTCGTAATTGCGGCATTTGAATCCACGTCGTTGTCCTAGATCCTCATTGGCATGACCACGAACAAAGACTCCGGCTCTGACTCATCAACGATTAAAATAGAAGCCAACGCATCTCTCACATATATTTTTAGATTTTCGCCCTGGAGAGTTTGCGCCACATCTAGCAAATAACTGGCATTGAATCCGGAGTTCCAGTTGGGACCGGAATAGGCGACTTCAATTTCGTCTCGACCACTGCCGACTTTGCTGTTCGCAACATAAAAATAAAGCATATTCTTATTGAGTTCCAGCTTTATGGATTTTACTTTATCGTCTGAAATGACCGCTATACGATCTATGATTTCCAGGAATCCAGCTCTATTCACAACGAAAAAATCTGCTGATGTTTCCGGAATTACCCTTTTATACTCTGGGAAATTTCCTTCCACAAGTTTCGAGATAAAAACAACGTCTCCCATTATAAACTGCACCTGATTGGCGCTGAATGTCACGGACACATCTCCGGTAAATGTATCAAGCAATTTCTTAATTTCAAATATCGTTTTCTTCGAGATTATCACGCCCTGAAGACTCTCGTTGATGTCGACATCCATTTGTGATAGGGCAAGACGATGCCCATCTGTGGAAGCTGCCTTTAATTTCGACTCTTCCTTGTGAAAAAAGATGCCACTCAGGTTATGCCGATTTTCCTCCGGAGATATGGAGAATTTTGTGCGGCTAATGAGTCTGCTTAAATCCGACGATTTCAGCATGAAATTACAACTACTTTTTATTGTGGCTATCTCCGGGAAATCGGAACAATCCAGTATGGACAGCTCGAACTTTGATTTTCCAGCGGTTACCAGTAATTTCTGTCCTTTATCTATTAGGGAGAATTCCAGGACTGAATTATCCGGAGATTTTCTAACGATATCGTTCAACGTAACAGCAGGAACTGCAACGCAGCCGAATGTATCAGCGTCGGCTGGTACGACTTCCATTATCGAATGATCCAAATCCGTAGCTTTCAGGTGTAATCCAGAATCGTTAAATTCCAGAAGAACATGAGACAATATAGGAACGACTGACTTTCTGTCCGCAACACTCACTGTCCGCATGACTGCCGGCAATATATCTTTTTTCGCAACTTTCGCTCTCATTTACAAATCTCCAAAACAATCTCTAAAAAAACGGATATACGACCAAAATAATACGAATCAACCAATAAAACAACATCTACATCTTGTATTTCTCCATTGCACGGCCGAATGTTGTCAAATTACGCTTACAGTGTTGTACTTGATGCTATTCTGAAGATGATCTATGCTATAATCCATCAATGGTTTTTGTATTTTCTGGATGTATAATGATAGCAAAGAAGTCTACTGTTTTCTTTATTTTTCTTGTTTGCCTGGCCGGATTCTGGACGTTCTATCTGAAATACTCCGTAATTTCAATAGAAGATAGAATAAGAATAGCCAGAAGAGAAATCATAAATGAAAAGAAAAATCAACACATTCTCAAGGCAGAATGGAAATCGCTTACATCTCCAGAAAGAATTCAAAATCTTGCTCTAAAGCATCTCGATCTAAAACAAATAGAACCAAAACAACTGAGAGAATTTGATCTATCTTTATTCCATTCGGAGAAAAAGAAATATAAGAAGAGCGGAAAGTTATCAAAGCTTGTGGGAGAAATCCTTTCGCAAATGGAGCATTAGAGAAAATGAGAGCGTCCGTAATTCTAGTGATTTTTTCCCATTGACATTTACTGCGTTTTGTAGTGTACTTCCGTAAAATAAGTAACTAGTTATAAAGGAAGTAAATAACTGGTTATGGGAAAGCATATAATTAGTTGTAAAAAACGGAGACAAAAAGATGAAGAAGAATTTATATGGCGGCGGATTTGTTTTACTATCTGTTATTATTGCGCAAGGTGAGAGGCCCATTCAACACTGAAGTGCATCAAGTAGCGACCTAAAAAGAGAGCATTTTTGGTGATTTGGGCAAAAGAAGTAGTGAAAAAGCCACGCAAAGAAGTTAATCTCGAGTTAATTATGATAAAGAG
>BNWK01000027.1 GCA_025998775.1 Alphaproteobacteria bacterium
ACTCCATATGCATGCTAATTAACCTGCATATAATATAACATAATCTAATGATAAGCGCAAGAATTATTATGATTTTTTTTATTTTTTTCCAAAAACTGGGTAACTTCGAGCGGGGTTAGGGTTTAAGAAGGGAGTGAGGACGCGGGTAAAGGTCAATATTGGTTACAAAGCATTTTATGTATACAGTGCAATTGATGCTAAAACGGCTCAAATTTCAGCATGGGATTTCCTCATGTTGATACAGCAACCATGAATATATTTCTGCAAGAGCTTTCCAAAATATACGAAGGCTTGACAATTGCACTCATCATAGATGGTGCCGGCTGGCATAAGTCAGATGAGTTGGAAATTCCGAAAAATATAGACATTTTTATACTGCCACCATACTCGCCAGAATTGAATCCTGTCGAGCGATTTTGGGAATATATTAAGAAAAATATCATGCACAACAGACTGTTCGAGACTTTAGAGGAAATAGAAGAGGCTCTGCAAGCCTTCATAGATTCTTTGCAGGATTCGGTAATTGCTCAATTATGCGAAAATAATTATTTGGATATTTAACAATGAGAACTGGTATCACATCTCTTAATCCCGCACACTGCGTTAGCTTCTTGGTTGCTTCAAACTTTTCGTGATATCCATACCATATGCAGAACGACCACGGATTGTATTTCCATTCATTTTTCCAAAACCGTGGTCGAGATCGTGATAATCAGGGCATAATGCTACTTCATATTTTTCATATTGTTGAAAATATTTCATTTGCCTTCTTCATAGTATGGCGTTAATCTATAATAACTCCGCCATCTGCTGTTTGGCTGACCATATGACCATGGTTTTACGGGGCCAGCATAATGAAGTATTCCTATCGACATCGGATTTACACCAGAGTTGATGACATTCCATCTAGGATCGAGGTATTTTACTTTCTTTTCAAAAACTGCATTCAAAACATCCTGATCTGGATATGTGAGAGGAGCCTTTTTGTGAGCAAATTCCCATAATTCATTAACTATGTTGTCATTGCGCATTTTTTCAATATTAAGCAGCAGCACACCTGAATTAAAATAGTCTTTAGTGGTTTTTTCTAGCTTCTTCCTGCAGTAATCGATTTGAAAATCTTTGTTGTCAACTAGAAACTTGTCTTGTATTACTCCAGCATAATAGTTAGAAATATCCACATCATAGAGTTTTTTTAAATCGTCCAGCACCACGAGGTCTGCATCTAGATATACCATTTTATTGTGCTGAGCAAATAATTCAGGAATAAAAAATCTAAAACAAGCTTCTTTTGGAAAACGGCAACTTTCCATGAGGGGCATATATTTCTCTATTTTAGGATCCTTAAGATTCTTGTTCACATCTACGCAATTAACTATGGTATCGTTTTTCTTTTGTTCCAATGATTTTAATATTTCCTGATTCTTCGCGTTCACTGAAGCATGTAAAATATTGATTTCATATGAAGTGTCCACATTTGCATTTTTTAGCGCAGAAACAATGGCCGTTGCTGCAGGTTTCGCGTAATTATCATTAATTGCAAAGACTAGAGGAATCTTTTTTGATCTATATCTAATCATTGGTGTAGCAGAGTTATACGTTTTTGCCTCAGCTTTTCGTTTTGCATTAGCGAGTTGCGGCTTAGTCAATCCCAATGCTGCGTCCTGCTTTTGAACACTCACTGGCGCAACTGCCGTAGTTGCTGGCGTTGTTGTTGATAGTGCTGGATTTTTCACAGCCTCAAATTTTTTGTAATATTGATACCATACCCAAAACGACCACGGATTGCGTTGCCATTCATTTTTCCAAAAATCGTTGTCAAGATCGTTGTAATCTGGGCATCCGGCCATCTCATAAAGTGAAACATGATTTTTTTCCCACGGTTTAGTAGAATTTTTTCCCCAGTAATAATAATGAATGAACGCTAAATTGATTCTCCAACGTTCCTGTTTGCTTAGGTTATAGACTATTCCGTCTTCATCAGTAATTGTCTTTGCTACTGCCTGTGCGCTGTTTGGGCCAACAAAATCATATGGTATACCTTTTCCACACGCATTAAATCCACCGTCGATTTGTAGCCACACACCTGGGTGTTCGGCGAAATAATCGTTAACTGCCGCTTCTTCCACATATACAGTCCCGAGATGTTCAATATATTCTCCATGTTTGCCATCTTGGTTTTTCAGTATCAGCTTCTGAATTTCGTCCGCTAGATGGACTTCACGCATCTTTTTCAAATCCATCAGCAAAACACCAACATTACATCTTTTTTGTATGCACGTAGTGGCTTGTGCATATATGGAGTGATCACATCCGGCAATCAAATGTTCTCCCATGTCTGTATTCCACAGTGATCTTACGTCTTCAACGCACGCGACATCTCCATCCAAATACAAGCATCTATCGTAGGCCGAAAAAAGCTCGGCCATATATGGCTTTAAGAATATACTCCTTGGCCAAATATATGACAAAAACTGCCCAATATATTGCCTTGCCCTTTGGGGAATTGGCAAAAACTGGATGCCATAATTATGTCTATCCTGATCCTTTGGATATTTCACATAAAAGGCGTCCAACAATTTTTGCATTTGTTCATCAGGTGTTCCATCGAAATTTAGATCGTCCACAACTATGTTAAAGTTTAAAAATTCTTCTCGTTTTTTTGTGTCTGGAGTTGATTTCTCGAGGACAGATAATAGTGAAATAAATGTAGGCTCAAAATATTTGCGATCTGTAATGTAGACAACATTTATTGCATTCGGAGTGGCCATAGGAGAAAAGATGATCTTACTCGGATCTATATAGGTAGAACTCTTTACGTTGTCTAGGAAATTTTTGCGGTATTTGTACCACTCGCAGAAAGACCAAGAGCTGCCATGCCGACCTTTAATCCAGAAGTCGCGTTCCAGATCACGATAATCAGGGCATCCAGCTTCTTCAAAACGCTGGTACAGATTATATGACCATGGTGCTGATGCCCATTCGGAAAAATAATAATAGTTAATGATTGTTAAATTTGGAATCCACTGATCCATTCTATCCATTTTATGTGATGGCTGATAACTATTTACAGTTGACGCAGGAGTTTTAAGATCTCGTGAGACAACGCTCACATTGGATTCCCGCTTGCTGCCTGTTGGCGAACTTGTTAAATTTTCACCTCTATGAAATAGCTGCGGCGGACTGAAGCCTGGATCCATTGTTAAAACCGAAGAGTATCGATATTTTTGAGAAAAATCACTGTTGGCATATCTTTCTAGATAATAATCCTCGTTTTCCGCTTCTGTTGATTCTTCCATTTTTTTCTTGTTTTTACTTTTAGGCATCGTCGGAAAAGGCATTTGATGATCTGATGTTGGAATCACTGGAGTCGGCTGGTCCACCCTCTCCGATGCATATGATCTCTGATACTCCCGTGAAGTTTTGGGCAAAATTACATCTTTGCCAAAAAAATCACGCGGAATACGTTGGTCACACACATTGAAGCCCGGATCCATTTTTAAAACTCCGGTGTATAGATAGCCTTGAGAGAATTCGCGTATTGCATCCTCCTCCAGATAGCAATCTTCGTAATCTTGTCCGCTTAATATTAATTCCTCCATTTCGTTCTCGAAATTACATTCGCGCATCATTTTCAAGTCCATCAGCAGCACGCCAGAATTGTACATTTTTTTAAAATGCGCATCTTCTTGTATTCTAAAGTCGTCGTTATGTTCGCAAGCTCCCAAACAATAGCCTCTCAAATTGGTATTCCATATTTTTCTTATATCTTCGACACATATCGTTTTATTGCTCAAATACAAACACCGATCATAGGGAAGAAATCTACTGAGAAACAATTTCAAAAACACGGATTTTGGATACTGATACGATTCGAATTTTGAAAAAACATCTCTTCTTTCTTTGGGAATTGCCAAGCAGTTTATTTTGTACTTGTTTTTATCTTTACCACATCGTTTGTAGAATGCCTTAGTAAGTTTCAGGACACTTTCGTCCGGACTCCCGTTGAAATCCTGTTCATCCATAATGATATTAAAAATTAAACCTTCTTGTCGTGTAGTTTGATCTTCGATTGGATCTTCTGGATTTGGATCAGGATCCGGAGCAGCGGTTGCCCAATTAAAATCAGGCGTTGAATTCTCAATAATAGATGTAATCGACGTAAATGTATGGTCTAGTTCGGCGCGGTTAGAAACATACACCATATTGATGGCATTTGAATCCATTTCCATACTAATTATATTAAAATTAGATATGGTAACGATTCCAGATAATGCCAATTTTCTAAAAATATTCATTCATTTTCTCCACATAAAATTAAGATTTAAATCAAACGCTAATCTTTGATTGCGTCTTGAAACATCTTGTAATGCTTGTACCACTGTACGAACGACCACGGATTGTGCTTCCATTCTGTTTTCCAGAAAGGATTCTCTTTTTCAGCGCCTTCGTAGCTTGGACAACCTGCTTTTCTATATTTCCATGGTCGATTAAGATCCCATGGCTTGCATTTATAAGGTTCCCAGTAATAATAGTGTATCAGCACCAACTGACTGAGCTGTGTCCTCATATATTCGACAGTATCTCCACTTATTTTGTTATAGTTCCTATCAAGCGAAACAAGCACATCTCCATTCTCATTTGCTGCTGAAAAACTTGTTCCGTCAAAATCGAGTGGTATGTGATGGGCGCGCATGTTGAAATTCATAGCAAATTCAAGAACTCCTTTGTCAGTATGTTTGTCGGAATAGTCATGCATCGCCGTTTCTTCCACGTACCACTTTTCATTATCTCCCCTTTGCTGAATATCGTGTCCATGGCCAGCCTTTTGATTAGCTTTTACTAATTCATTACATTCATTTACAAAGTCGTAGGTCCTCATTTTTTCCAGATCCATCAATATAACTCCAGCGTTATATATTTTTCTTCTGTTGGGATCGGCAGCATCAATGAAACGATAATAATGTTCACTGGCTCCAAAACAATGAGTACCTAAATCTACTTTCCACAAATCACTAATATCTCCGACACATAGTGTATCGCCATCCAAATATAAACACCGGTTATAAGGAAGAACTTTACTGAGAAACAATTTTAAAAATATAGTGTTAGGCCAAGCATATGAAATATATTGAGAACACTGCTCCCGTTGAGCGCACGGAATTTGAAAAAAACGCACATCGTATTTATATTTATCTTTTGCATATTTACCATAAAAAGCATTCAACATTTCTTCAACTTTTTCATTGATGGTTCCATCAAAATACGGCTCATCCACAATAATGCTAAATCTAATCATTTCTCGTTCTTCGGGGTTGGAATTAAGGAGAACGGATAATAGTGAAATGAATGTAGGTTCCCAATATTTCGAGTCGGTCATGTATGCAATATTTATTGCTTTATCTCCAAAAAGTAGTGGGGATATTTCAGGTAATAGAGACATCTCATAAGTCTTTGCGCTTACATTTTTCATAAATGTTGTATAATGCTTATACCACTCACAGAAAGACCACTGATTGTGCACCCAGTATTTTGTCCAAAAGGTGCTGCTGTCTTGATAGGATGGAGTGTTGGCGTATTGATACTGTTGAACATATCCGTTCTGCCATGGCTTATAACCGTTCCTCCAGACTTCCTTGTCACCTTCGATCTTGCCATTTTCGTCCCAGTAGTAATAATGAAGAATTGTTAAGTTGTGCTTCCACCTGTCGAATCTATTTACTTCATAGATCAGACCGTTTTTTTCCATACTCGTAGGCTTCTTTATTATTCCTTCTTTGGTAAATCCCCTTGGAATTCGTTGTCCGCACATATTAAAGCCGGCGTCCAATTCCAAAAGGCCACCATCTTGGTTGTATACGGAATACTCTAACATCGCATATTCATCTGTGTACTTAGTTTCAGAATGTTGGAGCGGATCGCCTGCAGATACACAGTCGTTTGCAGTAGCTGTTTCTTGCCAGGTATAACGCCGACCACGATTTTCCTTTTGTCCTCTTTTGATTAGTTCTTCAATATTATACGCGAACTTATTCTCGCGCATTTTCTCCAGATCCATTAACACAACGCCTCTGTTGTATACCTTTTCAATATGTGGAGCGCCACTTTTCCTAAACGCATCCTGATGCTCGCATGCTCCAAAACAATGTGTACCTAAATCTATATTCCATAGCGACTTTATATCACCAACGCATATCGTATCGGTATCTAGATACAGACATCTATCGTAGGGAAGAAATCTACTGAAGAGCAGCTTTAAAAATATTGTCTTTTTCCAGGTGTATGAGTTAAACCTAAATATGCGGTTTGCTTCCTCAGTGGGAATATGCATGTACGATATGCTATAATTGTATGCAGATGTGCTGTATTCTTCACTGAAACACCTGCCCAAGTTCTTCATAAAATTTTGCGTAGCTGATCCATTGGGTTCATCAACAATGAGATTGAAATTTAAAGACTCAGCTCGTTTTTCTCCGGTATAGGCTGGATTTCCAAAGCCGGGAGTTGAATTCTCGAGAACAGATAATAGCGATGCGAATGTATAATCGAGGTATTTGCGATCAGTAATATATATGACGTTAATCGCATTCGGGTCCTCAATCCTAACCACTGAAGAACTGGACGACGATATAGGAGGCGCTATTACCTCGATCTCGACCGCATTAACGTCAAATACACAGAAAACCGCCAATAGTTGCAACTTTTTGTTAAAAATATTCATCTGCCAACACTCTTTTAATTTAATTACATAAAAATAATTAACATAATTTTATAAGCAAAGCCACATGAATTTTATTAAATATTTTTTATAAAATTAAATATTTTTTAACTTATTTTTCGAGGCATCCTTTAGATCTGTCGCAAAACCAACTAGGCCTGTTGCAAAAGTCTCTTGGAGCCAATGATTATCAGGGCCAAAAACCGGCCTATACAACATGTCTAATGCATACGCTGCAAGCGCCGACGACAAAAATACCGGTAGAAGACGGTTTTGCAACATGTCTTTTCTGATGTAGCCAATTACATCACTACAATTCTTTTTTTGGCGCTCTTAGATTTTCACTTAAGATTAATAATTTTCTGAAACAATAGCATTGTTCAAAGGAAGTTTTTTGTTATATGGGGATTTTGTGTTATGTGTAGTTTTAAAAAAGTTTTATGTGTGTCTATTAGCTTATGCGGTTTTCTAACACTATCGCAGGTATTTGGAGTCGATGGTGGTAAGGCTGTAGACATTAATGGAGATGATATCTTCCCATGGTCGGACGGCTATCAAGGAGGCTATTATGCACATTCAGGAGACAGTTGGAGTAGGTGGAGAAATTGGAGAACTATAATGATGCGCAACGGTAAATTTTATTCCAAGTCAGAGTCAGACCCGCCTGCAGCAACGGACAAAGCTTCCTGGGTGAACTATGGACGCATAGAGGGAGCAGATGCAGGTAGGCCCAGCCCTCCAGACAGAATGTGCGGACATTTTCCCGGTTTCACAACCGGCGATTTTTATGCAGAAGCCAATGCAGACGCCGTCTGGATAAACGACGGAACAATAAAATCGGAAAATGGCAATTTTTACGCGCGATCAAACAACAATAAATCTTTTTGGAAAAACACAGTAAACGGAAAAATACGTGCACGGCTTGCCGGTGGTGTTTTTTGTGCATACTCAGCCGGCGATGCCAAATGGGCAAACGCAGGAGCAATCGATACACAAGAGGGGCTTGGCGTATTTAATGCAGAGTCAACCGCTGGTAACGCATTCTGGGAAAATGGTGCAGAGCACAATGCAAATGCTTGTATTATGAACGTTACAAATGGCAGCTTTAGAGCATCTGCACCAACAGGTGATGCCACATGGACCAATGAGGGGACTATCAAAACGCGAGATGGAGGCCATATATACCTTGAGGCGAAAGGCGCTAAAAATGTTCTATGGACAAACTTAGGAACGATATCTCAAGATCCTGGTACCGTAACTTCTCACATTGGAGCTATTGATATCGGCGCGAGCCAAGATGCCAGAGTTATTGCTAAAAATCACGGAACAATTGCGATGGAATCAGGCTCTCCGCTTTCACTAGAATCCGATCTCTACAATACCGGAACAATCAGGCTTAATGAACGTGGCGGAGGAAGACTATATTTTAATGGGCATACAATTTACAACGTATGCGATAAAGAACCGGATCTTATGTGCGATGACAAAGCAAACGGCAATCGAGACAAATATGGTGTAGGCCCTATATTGAAAGGCATAACTGCTGAAGCAGAAGTAAACAAAGTGAAGGATGCTTGGAGAAGCAGCCAAGATTATTATAAAAATGCTGCCTACCATGATCTCGTAGATGACGATAACATTAGCGACTTTATTGCCATTGACAAAGATCGCAGCATCGCACTTCCAGGTGCTATTTTCCCAAAATATCACCACGACACTACAGAACGAAGACATGTAGACTTTTGTGTCCAAGATTATCCAAAACAAGTAGACTTGAGAGGTGTAACAAACGGCAAAGATCTCTATAAGGCATTAGTAAAATCAGGAAACATCGTTGAAGGGCACTTCGAGACGAGTGTGACACCGTTTGGCATAGGAATGGAGAACATTACCGCCCTAGATAACACGGAAAGGTTCGCCAAAAATGACGGTTACATAGATTTTCAAGACCAAGCCAAGTATAACGAGTATGTCTTTCCGCTTGACATAAGCGGCAATAATCGTTGGCACAAAAAAGCCATTTATATGGGAGAAGAGAATGATAAGACAAAAGCTCCGAACGATACTGATACATCACCCGTAAGAAAGAAGATCACTGTTAATTTGGTCGATACAAAAGCTACATCAGATGGTATTGCAAAAATACTTTCGGATGCAGTTAGTGGCTCAGATACAAGTGGAAGCGACAGCTACTCAGACGGCAACAGCATTGCTGCTATTAGTGGCGGAAGATTCGCTTCCTCTGTCAATTCAGCATTTAGAAATCTCGATATTAATCGCAGGACAACTGTTTCAGCCGATGATAATCTAACAAAATCGTTGAAAGACACGTATGACCTTGTTAAAACGGCGAATGACGCCATTAATAAGCCATTTCCTACTCTCAATCGACCAGCAGTTTTTCAGAGACTCATAACTGCAAAATCAGCTCTTAGCGCTGCGTCAGGAAATCTAGGAGACCCTAAGTTTGCTGACATCCAATATTCTGGTCTTAAAAACAATATCGAAGAATACCTGGAAATAGTTAATGATCTTGACGAACAATTGAAAAGAGATTTGGCATTTAACGGATCCATTCACAGCATCCTTGGATATATTAGCCAACACGATTCAAAAGTTTCCGATGTCAAATCATCATTTGATGCTTTTGGTATCAGTAAAAATTCTGTATTTAAAGGCGTAGATCCTTCTAAAGAGGCCCTTAAACCATTAGCACAAACATATGAAAGCGTTACAACGCTCAACAATGCCATCAATGGTACTGGGGACATCGGCGAGAATATATTAACTCTCAAAAGCTTGGAAGCGGGGGTAGCACTGCGAACACTGCAAAGAGCGCACGAAAAATTCGACCAAAACGTCCAAGTAACGGGAGAGCTAGAAGAAGGTCAGCGAAATGATATCAAAAACAAAGTAAACACATACCTAGCTGCTGCTAAGGAATTTAAAGATGATCCCGCCAGCGCACGCAAAAAAGCTGAATGTACCTCTTCGTTTCCAGCAGTCAAAGCTGCTTTTGGTCTGATTTCACCGATCCTTGAAGAAGCACACCCAACTGAGGAGCATCCATTCAGGGCTTCTGATTATCTGCGTTATAGACCTAAAGGCATTAGTGAGGATGGATTTTTAGTGTTAATAAGAGAATATGAAAGCGCTCATAGACTTAACGCTGCCATTACAGCCAATGATGCGGCAAATGTTTTTGGAAAAAAAGACATAGTAGGAATAGGAATGGGCCTAGAAAACCTAAATCAACTACACGAAAAAGTGAATGCGGAAGATCTGGCACTTGACATAGGAAGTATCGAAAATAAAATTAGGGAATACCGAGAAGCAGCTGAAAAACTTCAGAACAGTCAGAATCCCCAAAACAAAGTCCTATGTAACCAAGCATTTATGCATGTCAAATCATCTCTTGATACTCTCTGCATGCCATGGAATACTGAAAAGAACTTTAATTCATTAAAAACGGCGCACGACAAAGTTGAAGAGGCTAACAACATCGTCAGAACTGCTAACTCCGCTACAGAATTAACACAAGCAAGAGATGCGCTTAACATCGCAAAAATCGCACTGAATGACATTAATGTAGATGGAAGTAAAACATATTCTACTGGAGATAAATCGTATCTAGATAACGTCAATGACCTCAAAAACACAATTGACGCATACGATATAGAGATTAGTAAGCTTAACGATGAAGGATTGCCTGCATACAGAGCATCTTCATATATGAACTACGATGCGAACGATACAAATGGCAAAAAAGGAGACTGGATTGGACATGTGGAAGATGTTTCCAAAAGGGTTGTCCTCAATCAATGCGCAGCAGATTACACAGACACTTATACGAATGGCGGTCACAATACAACAGATAAAAAGAAAGGCGTCGATTATATGTACTACACCGGAGATCACTCTTGGTACAACGGCGTCTTCAACGTCGATGGCGGTGGAGATGTAATAGATGATGTCACAAAACTACCAAAGTACATAAAACGTGATAACGAAGGAAAAATAACAAAGTATGGCACAGTGGCAGAATTTTCTCCGGATGGAGCGATATACGGTGGAGATATCAACATCAAAAACGGAGCGCAACTTATATGGCATGGAGGTGCGAAAGATCCAAGCAATAAGCCTAACATCGTATTGAGTGGCGAATCCGATCTGACTTTCGATCTTCCTGTGGGAGAAAACAGTGTGTTTTCCGTATATGGAACAATAAGCTGCACAGATGGTGATATGGCATCAGGCCGTAAGTGCAACAACACCGTTCATCTGAATAACGGTACTGTTTATCTCAAGGGCGATTGTTCCGGTTTTATGGGTGACATATATGTTGCTGACGGTGCGAAATTTGTCGCCAAAAGCCGACGTAATGGAGTTGCAGTTGGTGCAGGTGATGCGCCAGGTGCGCCTGGGAGCGGTATTGATGTACCATGGCTTGGCGACTACGTATACAAGGGAAAAATGTTCAGCGGTACTATTCACATGGCTAACGCTACCGATATAACAAATGTAAAAACCAGCGAACATGTTAAACATTTAAGGGTGCCAAAAGGAATATTACAGATAGATGATACCAAGAGCGATTCAGGAGAGGTAGGCAAAAAAAGAATAGGCAAATTGACGATTGATGGAACAGACGGCGGGAAAAACGCCACATCTAGCGGCGCCAAAGGTTTCGTGAATTTTGCGAATGCACAACTTGGTTATGACGAAAATGGGAATCCAACAGGAGAAACGACGGAAGTTCTAGGAGAAAATAGCGTTCTAAAAATTAGAGAATGGACAAAGATTCACAAATTGGTAGTCGACAAAGGAACCCTGAGAATAAAACCAACAAAAGACTACGATGGCACTGGCTATACAGTAGAAATTGATGAAGCAAGTTTTGGTTCACTTCTCGAGACAAGAAACCATTCAAACAAATATGATGGCGAACCTGGATCGCTAGAGTTTAAGGAGGATCCTGCTACTTCTTTGGATCTCATTAGAGCCAATCGACTGACGCTTATAGATACAATGGATTGGAACTTGGACATCATGCCTCAACCTGGACATGCTCCCGTAGCCACTAACTCCTATTTTGCTGAAAAAAGCCCATCCGATAATTTATCTCTTGGTCAACTTGTTTATAGCAATCACGCAATAAACATAAATGAGCTGAATATCGAGCAGTCACCGTTTAGTCCGACAAGTGATGGTTCGCTGGTGGAAAAATATGTTTTTGAGCTCCTGAGGTATGACATAGGCAACGGTGCAAACCAAACACCTCTTGCGCATCTTATACCAGTTAGTAATGTCACCACCAAATATAAATGTATAACTAATACCGGTCCAGAAGGCAATATTGTTGCAAACGGCCTAAATCTTTTTACTGCCGCAACTCCTCCGGAAGATGTCGACTATTACTCCATTGCAATAGAGCGTGACAGTATGAATCCTGGTACAGTTCGTGACTTTCTCGTCCTAACATTGAAGAAAGCTGGTGAAAACGACGCTAACGACGGTGACGGCGATGACGGAGATGACGTGGAGGTACCTAGCCTAGAACTCATGCACGTGAACAATATATCAAAAATCTACGATGCCATCTGCGGTACTTCGGATCATGTGGCGTATCGTGAGGTGTCGCTGGGAAAATGTTCGTTCTGGAATAAATCATTTTACCTATCGTCTGACATAAAAACTCATGAAGCAAGTAAGCTTTGTTCAAATGGATTTGCAACAATATTTGGATGCGATGGAGAACTGCAGAATATGGACAACGGATATGCCTATATACCAACAATATTTGCTGGATATAATACAGCAAGTCTCGAGCATACGGATCAGGAAGGGAGATATAAAGGCGCAATCATTGGCTCCAAGGTTTCATTCGTCGATAATAGCGGTAATTCCAAAGATGGGTACTTCAAGTTAGATATGATTGGATCCTATGAGTTGATGAATACCAAAAACAATACCTATAACATAGATCTCAGAAGTCATCTGCTCTCCGTTGGAGTAAAAGTTCTCAGAAGTATTCCGTTGGATGATAATTTCACACTGATTCCTAGCTTTGGCGGCGATTGTTCGTTCATAAGAACCGAAGACAAAAAGTTAAAGGACGAAGATATTCTGAACAATAAAGATTTTTACAGCATAAATCCATTTGCCGGGTTACATTTACAAATCGGAGATGAAGAGCAAGGAGGCGTTATAGGTGTAAAATTCAACAAAACACTAGGAGGAGAACTGCGCGGAAGAATAGAAGAAGAGAACAGAAAAGTATCTTACGTTGGAAAAGCCAAGAGTAACGTCGAATATAATGCATCCATACACAAAAGAGATAAGGATTGTGACGTTAGCTTGGGCGTCTCCAAAACCACTGGCGCCACAAATGGCTTCTCTGTGAAACTAGATGCTGCCGTTAGAATATAGTGGGCTAAGAATCGACCGCGAAAGGTGCTAAACTTTATGGCACCATTCGAGGTCTTCTTGGCAAATGTTAAGGTTCCGCGAAATGACGCGCTGAGACCGCCCATAATTTTGTGTAAAGAGCCGGAACTTGTTAAATTGATATTAATAAGTGGAGGTATTTACACAAAATAATTTACGGTCTCATCTCTGGTGAACTGCAGAAATCACACAACCAAAATGCTCTGCTATTTCATGCAAATATGCGTCCGGATGTTCTTTTATGTATTGAAGTAGAGCATCCTTTGGCAGCTTGCGCGCCTTCCTTTCAGGCTTTTTCGGCTTCAAGCTGCCAGTATTCTTTCTCTGGTTTACCCAACTCCATACCGTCTTTGCGCTTATTTTGAACAATCTTGCGACCTCAGCTTGTGTGTGAAAGCCGTCTATGTATTCCAACACCTTCTTTCTAAATTCTTCTGGATATAACATTTTTACTTCTCCATAATATTAACACATTATACGACAATGTCGTCGTAGATCATAGATGAAGGTGGTATATCTGGACGCGCAACTGTGCGAGCAGTTTTCCCGCACACGGCTATTGTTACTCCCTTATGGTTTCCATCCCAGTTTCCAGTGGACAAACAGGTCAGGCTTCTCGTTTGCGACTATTTGCAGCCATTTCCAGGCATTATTCACGTGCATTCTCAGGTATTTATACTTTCTTCTTGCCCAAATGCACAACCTTGAGTTTGGGCATTCCATTGTATATTCAACCTTTGTTTTGCAAAATGCACTAAAATAGTTCAGTCACCCACGCACCATTGGATTGATCTGCTTGGCTATATCCTCTATTGGAGAACCAGTCATTCGATGTATCTTCAAATCTTTTAGTTTGTTTCTAAACGATTTTTCCGATTTCCTGCTGACGATGGGTATAAAAGCTGTCCACAGTTTGCCTGTTCGATCCTTTATATATCTTCCTCTAAAAGTGTAGCCGAGAAAATCAAACTCAATGTTAGGATATTTCCTTTTCCTATCCTTGTCTTTGCAATACACTATTCGCGTTTTATCCGGATGAAGCTACAATTTGCACTCGTTCATTCTCTCGGCGACCAGCTTTCACTCACATGTTTCTCAACCGCTTTCATCAGTAGTTCGTGATCGATATTATCAAAGTGCTTGCAGCACACGCGTTTTATAATTGTCGGATCGTTACCTAAGCCAGGAAGGTTGCCCCTCCTGACTCGGCTACAAGTCTAAACTTGACCCACCAAAGATTATACACATAAGATTTCCCTATAAGAAAGGAGCAGATGCAGGTTAGATAACCCGATCCAAATTGTTTTAAGACCAGGCGGTCCGTCGCTTGGAGCTCTTTTGGGGAGACTTCTAATTAATTAGTTGGTGGAGCCAACCAAAAGTAGTATCATGTTTCATATTTCGTTGTGGAGGTAGAAATGGAATGTTGTAAACACTGCGGTTCTAAGAATTTGATAAAGTACGGAAAGACATCAGGAGGTAATCAAAGATATCAATGCAAAGATTGCCAAAAAGTATCCAATAATCCGATAGCGAGAGGCAAGCCGGAATCGCTGAAAGCTCAAGCAATACTCATGTATACA
>BNWK01000028.1 GCA_025998775.1 Alphaproteobacteria bacterium
TGACTCGGCTCACTCGTGTCATTTCCGCCGCTCATGGCTGGTGTTATGACTTCGACGTTCTGCTGATCACCTGATTTCTCCACTGCACTACTCGAAGAGAGCACACTTTCAATAACTAAATCGTCCTTTCCATTCTTTCTTTTTTTCCAACACAGAAACGCACAGAAGCAAACGGCGACTACAATTATCACTCCTATTCCGATCCCCATATAAGTTTTTTTGTTCCAAGTCCAAAACGGCTCTTTAACTACTTTCCTTACTCGCTCAGTCTGTCGAGGTGGCTTTTCTCCTGTGGCTAATAAATCCTCTATATAGTCACGTGAATTCACATCGACGACATCTTGTAAGATTGGTTTGCCCCTTCGCCGTTTCTTCTTCCTAACATCTCCATCAGTTGTCAGGTTACTGTCTCTCGCCACTTTCGCAGCGTCAGCATACTGCTGATTCTCTAAATTTGCCTTTTCGGTCTGAGCCTCGATGGTGAATTCGTCAATCATATCATCGTCTTTAGTAAGGTCTGAGTTATTGGATGCAGGTATGATGCTTTTTAAGTCGTTCATTTCTTTCGACTAAAACAATTGTGAAGTCAGAAATAGATTTGTATATCGATGAATATCTCTTAGGAGTGAAGAGCCGAGCGATACTTCTTAACAGAGGGGGTGCTTAACGTAAATTAATATCGCTTACTGCTGCCTCCCGATAGGACGAACAAACGCGCTTGTGAAGTCTGAATTGAAGTGATACTACACGTTAAGCGAGGGCGTTCTCGAAACGTTACTTTTTGAGTCTGTATAAATGCATCGACTTGAGTTCATCAACGGCAGGCCTTGGATCTTGATGCGATCGTACATGCGAGAGAGATACGACCTAGACATCGTTCCTGAATCATATGACGTGAAGGACGGACTAATGAATTTTGACCGACGCCTGATTCAAGACTTACTCCGATGTAACAGCAGCGTTAGTCTCGCACGTGTGGTATATGCCATTTCTAAGGAGGTACTGGAGTCGCAAATGAGACTGAATATTAGTTGGAGTAACAGATTTGTTCCGAAACCGAATAACTTATTTACATCATTTTCGCAAGATTTGCTAAGTAGTCATAAGGGAAAGGTGACTGGAATTGACAGACTTGAACTATTATTATCTCCGAACGAGGAACTTAAGTTGGAGTTCGCCAAGAGCCTAAAGGACTTCAACGGCTATGCAGACTCTTTTGCGATCAGGCTGATTGACGAGTTTGGCACGTGGAAAGAGTCAGCGTCCGATGAAGGAGTTGTTGGCCTTTTCGGGTTAAGATGGAGTAAGGAGTCTGACCTCCTCTCAGATACGAATGAATCTGTTCCTCTCGTCTTCGACTATCATGATAGATACGAGAACATTCGAGACGTAAAAATAATGAGAAGCTCGCTCAATACTCATCACGCTGAAGAAGTTATCAACATTAGTATGCTTAGCCAATCACACTTGTTTCAATTTTGCCTATACAGAAAAGAGAATAATGAAGAGGGAATACCTTGCATACCTCACCTTCTGCCTGAGGAATTGAAGTCAGAGACTCCGTCTGCTCTTCTCTGTCTCAAAAGTTTTAAGGAAGGAGGAGGTCCGGTCACAGTCCAAATCATCTGGGGCTATATCGACATGAAATATTAAACCTCTTCAAGTTCATCCACCTCGTCATCCTGATCGTCGTCTTCATTAGACTGATTAGCTGGAACTAAAGAGCTACTTGTCCCTCGTGAGTTGTAGCCAGATTCAGAATTACTCTGTCGTATGTTTTTTGCACCATTTGACTCAACATTCACGATCTTGGCTTGAGAGATTATCGTCTCTCCAATCGCCATCATTACCGTAAACTCGTCTGTTATTTTTATGTTGTACTTCGATAATATACGCGAGAACGAGAAGCCGACAGTATTTCGGGAGTCAAATATCTTGTCTCTAATTTCCTTACCGACTCCCCCAAATCTCAATTTCTTTCCTTCCGTTATGGGAATGCCATCGGGGAATAAAACATCATAGCCAATTGAGCAGAGATTAAATCCACTTCTAAACACTTCATCTATCCTAAACCTGAGTGATAGTGCTCACAACGGTCTCTTACCGTTTCCAGTTGGTCTATTGACATCGACTGTAAATCGTCCTCGATGAAAGGATTAATCTTCTTTACGTTCTTGAATTCCGTGATCTCATTTATCAAATTTCTTCTTTTCTCCTTCTCGAGTGCAAGGACCGTCTCATCTCTTTGAGTACCAGGTGTTAGCTGCTGTCGGGCGATAGTCAGAGTAAGTTTTTGAAGTTCTTCGTAACTGAGCATACGATCGTTGCTGATATCGTACGTCGTGCTACTGCTCACGTTGGAGAAACTTCTCATTCCAATCACTGTTGCAGCAAAAGCTGGCTCCGCTGTTGAAGACTTATCTGAAACCACTGGTGTTGTGATCTTCGGCGCAGGGGCAGGCAGAGCTCTTTTCGAACACCACTCCTTTAACTCGGCTGATAATCCAGTCACGTTGCTGAGGAATCGCTTTAAGTGGGTAACAAGAGGGTTAGACGATATATCCGAGTCTTCGACTTTAACACCGAATAACTGATGTTCGTTCGAGCTCATCAATAGATATCTGCTCTCGTCCATTACGTCTATTTCCGTGAATTTGCCGGGGTGTTGATTGAAGTATTTCTTTAGTTGTTTTAATTTCTCACGGCTTGAATCGTTCGGAAAAGGGTTGTCGTTACGAAATGAGAACCGAGTGTCATATAGAGATTCGGACATAAGAATATTTAAATATCAGTAAAAGAGGAAATGAAATCGGTTGGTGGTGTGCTTGAGCCGATCGCGAGATCGCTTGAGTATAAAAGAGAAGCCACAATCACGTCCCTTATTGTCAACATCGCTCTAGTCGTGACTGTTATATTCCTTTTGATAAAACTGATCTCAACGTTGGTGCGTGCTGCAAAGAACGACACTGACGACGACGATTTGCAGAAGGCGAAGAGGATGCTCACTAGCTTCTACATAAGCAATATATCTAAGGGAATAAATGGAGGCTCAGTGCCATCGTCCTCTTTTGAATCCACCATGCGCTTCGTGATTCGACTTCAGAACGTTGGATCTCTTCCCGAGTATCGCACCATCTCCGAAGAACAGCGCCGCAGGGAACGACAAGAGACTCATCAGCGAACATACGATGACGATCGTCTGCTGATGCAGTATGAAAAAGAGGGTGTTAGAATTCTTTCGAAACAGGTGTATGAACGACAAATGGCTGTCAGTCAATACTACGAACTGGAGCCGACGTTTAAGTCTAATTACAAGTCAGCATTTCGACTCATGCATCCATTTGAATTCATTACCAACTCTTTTTCATCAGCATTTGTGTCAATGCGATCTCTTGTGATGACTAACGCCTTCATGAAAACGTATGAATTCTTGACTCACATCGGCTCGAGACTGCAGGATTTATTTCAGGAGTGTAAGCCACAATCGGCACCAACTGATCCCAAATATCGACTATCCATGTTTGATGTTGCATGCTTACCTGGCATGTTTTTGTTCAGAACTGAAATTTATCTTCGAAGACAGTATCCATCAGTTTATCTTGATTGGCACGGTTGCTCCTTCCTGAATGAAGGGGATGATAACTGTCTCGGGGATGTATATTCTCTTTTTCGAGAGAACCGAGATCGAATACAGAACTGCGACGTAACGAAGGAGTCGGACGTAAAGGAATGCCTGAAAAATAAAAGATGTATGCTGGTGACTGGTGATATCGGAAGAAAAAATGATAACGACACTGGTCGCCTGCAGGAAGTGGATCAATTTGACCTTCATTACGGACAAATGATTATCGCCGTTAGCTGGTGTGAAAGAGGAGGATACTGCTTCTTAAAAATGTACTCACTTTTGACAGAAAACTCCTTATTTCTTGTTGATATTATCTCCCTGTTTTTCGAAGAAACGTTCCTGTGCAAACCTTTCACAAGCAGACTCATCAACTTCGAAATGTACGTAATGTGCATCAGGCGAAATGGACGAGACGCCAAGATAATTCCTTTAATTCGACCAGAACCTATTAGGTACTCAAGTCCAAATGAGACGAGTGTGCTGAAGGCGCAGGCAGATCTCGCCAACGAGAGAATCAGTGTGGTTAAATTGGTCAATAAAACTCCCATTCATTTAATAAATTCTCTCCTACCGAGGCTGCATGGTTTTAGCGGATTTGACTTCGACGCCAATTCAAAAATATCTGTTAAACCGGATCTCTATATGTTCTGGCTGATGTGTATCGACGACAACCCACCTAAGTGGATGTTTAATTCAATTCATGAATGCATTTCTTTTCATGTGGAGAGTGGTGCAATCGTTTCCTCGCCGACTAAACGGAAGGGATCTGTTATCCTCAATTACACAGGAATGTGTCTCAAGCTTAGAGGATCCTACGACGATCTCATACCCAGACATCTCTACCTCACTTATGGACTTATGGGAGTCAGTCGCGGTGTGCTTTAGAGATTATGCAACTACTTGGACGATACCGAAACGAGAAATTTATTTGGAATATCTAAACAGATGTACCTGTGGTCGAGGCTCAAATCCGTTACTCCAACTAACACTTAGTCACATTTGCGACTCCAGTATCTCTTTAGAAATGATGCATCACAAGAGCGAAACTAACGCTGTGTTGCATCGGAGTAAGTCTTGAATTAGGCGTCGGTCAAAAAAATACAGACTTATTTTTGCTTTCGAAAAATAGCAAGGATTGATCGTAGATTGAGAGCCAACCCAGTCACCTTCGCTGAGTGAGATTGAAAGCTTGTAGTTGAGTGTTTCGTTGGAGCATTTTTGATTGTTACTTTCGAGAAACGACTATTTGATGAATTGAGTATGCCTAGCACTTGGCGGAGTGAAGTACGTGTGCGGCTCTAACCAATTTCTCTCTTCGTCTGTGGAGTGATACTCGTCGCAAGTGCATGGACCGATGGTCTTAATCGGTGTTATCTTTAACTCCCGCCACTCGTCATCGACATCCCGATATACGTTAATACAGGTAACTCTTGAGCGTGGATCAAACATATACGTCCATCGTCTTTTGGAAACAACGCAAGTGATCAATCCCGGTTGAAGAAATACGTAAATTTCATCATCAACTAAATCGACTAGCACTTTCTCTATGTAGAAGTAATCAGTCAAGATTTCGAGACGACTCTTTCCTGGTAAAAATCTTTCGGCCTGAAATTTCAATCCACAGTGGTGCTCGAAAAGCACGGGACAATTTCGAATGTTGATACTGGCAATTGCGTGCTTTCCTCGAAATTCACGACGTGTCGCTCTGAAGGAGCTGAAATGAATGGCACTTTTAATGTCAATAATAGTTACACTTTTAGAATGAAGATGAACGAAGGAGGAGAGCGCCAGATGACTCAGACGACCGAGTACGAATTCACGAGAACGTACCCAAACGCATCGTTCTGACGAGACTGCTGTTAATGCTCGAATTTTGCTCGGGTCCTTGGCAATTTTCATTAACTTCAGCAAGGAGTCTTTCGACAGTCCCCTGAGTCCGTTCTTGATTTGGAATGAGTCTTCAACAAGAATCGATTTCGCGTGTCGTCGTCGGTTAAGCACCTTCGGATGAGGGGACAACGATAGAGCTGACGGGAATGATGACAGTCGAGCTAACGCAGTCCCATAATGGTAATTTATCTTGTTGAGCATCTCTTCAATCTCTAGTACAGGACGTCGCACGGGAACCAGATTCCGAAGTATTTTAGGTATGCTGTTATAAGTGAGCATTTGTTCTATAAAAATAATCAATTTCTAATGAAATACGGACTGGTAATTAACTCCAAAGCTAATGCAGAAATATCCCTCTTGTTTTTATCCACTGGGGTGAATGACGTCGTCGTTTGCATCGACGTTGAAGAAAGAAGAGGAATAGAAGTCCTCGGTTGGAGAGCTAGGTATGGGTATCTTAGGAGATGGCGCTGCAATCGATAAGTTGCTGACGCACACCACGGGGGAAATTGATTTGATAAGATCTTTTCGTATCTGATCGGGCTGAAGTATCACGTTATTATTTTGATCAATCGTTCGATTGCAAACTCTCCTACACGCTGCACTGCATTCATCTCTTCTCACCAAATCATAACACCTGCTATTTCGTTCTAAACTTTCAAGCTCCTTCAATATTTTTAGTACTTCGCTTCTGACCCACGTTTTGTAATATTTTTCAGGGACACGCTCCTTATAGGTCATCTCGTTACGTGTGTCATCAATATAAATCTTGAGTTCCTGTTGAACTAGACTCGGACAATTCCAAGCCATTATCTTTAACTTCGGAGAAAAATAACTTAACAGTATCGACGAGAACATCAAACGAAGACTGTAATTTGGCGTAAAGAATCACCTTACTCACCCCCGTGCCCATATTGAGTAACTCACCAAATACACTGGCAACGACTGGATTGGCTATCGGACTAACTTGTCCTCGTTTCAGACTCGAGATGGTCATGTCCTTTGCAGTTTCGAAGCGAACCATGTTGAAGATATCCTGCGTTAGATCATATTTCAGACTATCTCTTTCAGCCCAGACGAAGTTCCCACCTGAACACATCGAGTCAGTGATCGTTTTGAAATGTCGAGGAAGGATATCTTTCGTCTGACTTAAATTGGTACCTGTGTAGAGGAACTCCTCATGAACTCGAGATGAAGTTTCGTTTATCCCGAAGAGCTTGAGAGAGACTTCAGCGTTCGATGTCCTGCACCCACACGGATCAATCCTTTCGTCGTAGATGAGATTCTCCAACGCAAGAACGCTGTCGTGAATTTCGTTGGCTTGAATAACGTAGTGGCCAGGCATGTTCTTGTTCTCTGCGACGAAACAGTTCTTAATGTTCCTAACATGAACGATCGTGCAAGCCCTTTCTTGGTTCCATTCTTCCATAATAGTTAGTATCTGTTCTTGCTTTACCGTTTGCTTAAAGTAGATATACGCCATAAACTCAGTTGAGTTGAGCACCTTTCCCGTAATGAAAATGATCTCGTTGCAGTTCCTCAGCAGTGCATTTATGATATCGGTGACGTGTATGTTATATTCAGATATACCGCTGATGTTCCAAATAGACGTGATAAGCAACGAGTTGATGATGCATTTGTCGAGATTCAATCGCGGGTGAAGTTGGACTACTTCATCTATCATGCAGTCACAAACGTTCAATTCTACTTGACTCCATGTGTCCTTGAAATAGAAGGTCTCTTGCTCTTGTGCGAAAGCAAGACTTGCGTCTAACAAGTCATCATAGAGTTTGAAAGTTATGACGTTATTGCTAGTTCCTTTTCCACTTAGCAGTTCTTCAAATCGATCCATTCCCACTGATTGCTTAACTCGATCTGTCATCGCCCCTCCTGCAAGACCGTGAATTGCCTTTAGGTTCGCTTGAGTTAGCGCCTCTGTGACGCACAGTACTGCCTTCAATCCAACTGCATCACCACCACTAACCAGAGTCCATTTGAAGAACTTCAGTATTTCGGGTAAGACTGACTTACTCTTCTTCGTCTCGAATAACTTAACTCTTCTCAGGCTCGGGGAAAGGGAGGAGCTAATGCTAAAACACAGACTCAGACAGAGACACAGACACAGAAACACACTGAGCCAAGAACACAAACACAGACACAGACACACACACAGAGACAGACACAGTCACAGACACAGACACAAACACAGACACAGGCACAGGCACAAACACAGACACAGACACAAACACCGACACAAATGCATACACAGACTCAGGCACAGGCACAGAAAAAAACACAGACACAAACACAGACACAAACACAGACACAGACACAGACACACAAAAAGACACGGACACCGGGATAGACACAGACACAGACACAGACACAGAAAAAGACGGGGAGACAGGCACACACTCAGGAACAGACACATACAGCAGCACAGAAACAGACAGAGGGTGAGACACAGGCACAAACACCGGCAGAGGTGCAGGCGGAAGTGCGGGGACCGGCAAAGGGACAGGCACATACACAGGCACAGCCACAGGCACAGGCACAGGCACAGGGACAGGGACAGGGTCAGGCACAGGCACATGGTAAAGCAGAGGCAGCAGGTCAGGGAGAGGCACAGGCACAGGCAGAAGCACAGGCAGAGGGGGAGGCCCAGGGAGCTGTGGATGCACAGGCAGAGATTAACAACATGGGGGAGGGTGAAGATAACGACGAAGCAGACGTATCCCACGCACTGGCTCTCTCGCCCTTCTCTCTATCATTTTCCGCTGGCTTTCTCATCTACCCAGGGCGTAGTCCAAGTCCTGTGCTTCGTGAACGCGGCTCTTCTTCTCGTCCTCTTCCTCCTCCTCCTCCTCTTCTTTTCCGATGCATTACTTCTCACTTGCCCACCTTCCTCCGACGCATTTACCTCTCGAGAGAGGGAATACGACATGCTCTCGCGGAGATTTTGCACATGGAGATCCTGATCGTCCCGGTGCTGAAAGACGGACACACACGCTACGCCCTTTTCAAAGCGTGTCAGAAGCAGGACTTCCCAGACAGAAATGCGATCCCGCTCATCCACCTTGGAGAGACACGCTGGTACACGCACATCGCAACAGTAGACTCTATAGGCGAAACACTCTTCAGCTGTGCACACTGCCTCGCGGAGCTGGCGTGGGCTCCGAAAGGCGGGTTCGATCTGCTCCGCTCGGCTCAGCCAAACGAGAACCCTGATCTGGAAGGAGAAAAGTATAGTGTGGAGCCGTTCTACACGCGGGGCGTACAGAAGCGTCCGTCTCCCTCTCGCGCAGCTTCTCCAATTTCCTCTGTTTCATCCCCTCGTCCTTCTTCTTCCTTCTCCTCATCCTACTCCTCCACTTCTTCCTCTTCCTCCTCTTCCTCATCATCCTCTTCTTCTTTTCGTGCAGTCTCCCCCACTTCCTCGACATCTCCCGCCCCTTCTACTTCGCCCCAAGCCTCATCCTCTCCCTCTTCATCTTCTAGTCCGTCAGGCGAGGAGGAGGCCTCATCCTCTTCCGGTTCCTCGTCTTCCTCCCGGGGCAAGCACAAACACAGGCACAGACACAGGCACAGGCACAGACACAAGCACAGTCCCACTGAGTCCTCCGCCAGATCGTACTTATCTTCCTCTTCCTCATCTTCTTCCTCCTCTTCTTAGAGAGATATATACTTGACCAGTTAGGGAAAAATAGACATTTAGCATATTTTCACTATTTATTATATTTTCCCCCTCTAAACCTTCACTGAATTCATTTTCGCTACTTTTCACGTCTTTTTAAACTTTTTTCTATTTTACTCACTCACATTTCACTCACATTTTCATTCATATTTTCACTTATATTTTACTTATATTTTATACGCAAATGAAAAACATCAAAAAGTAGCACTTTCGATTGATGTATTTCGCGTTTGATATTCATTAATGCAATTCATCAACTCAACTCATCAACGAATAAACATCAACGAAGGGTTCGTAAAAGGTTCGTAAAGGTTCGCAAAAGGTTCGTAGTCACTAATCCATATCCCGTCTTTGCCCCTATATGTAAGAATAAAAAAACAGAGTTAATTCAATGTATTCGTCATAGTCTACATCTAAGTCTTCGTCAAAGTCTTCATCAATGCAAACATCTCTGCAAACCGCCAACTGGAGGAGGAGTTCTTTTCATTTTTTTCAAAACCCCCATCTCAAAAATAAGGACATTTTTTATCACGACAGAAAAGAGATGACATCAGAACTAGAATCGCTCTACGAACTTGAATCGTCAATGGACACTATGATGCAAGTATGCAAGAATACATTGAAGAACATCAGAAAAGTAATTAATCAACAACAGCAACGTACTAATGATTCCTCTTCTGAAGAATCTGTAGAAGTGGAAGGAGAATGGGAGGAATTGAAGATGAATGGTAACTACGAAATCATCACAACTTATCCGTTTAGAGTAAGAAGAAAGGACAAACGCCGTGTTAAGAAAGAGGGTAAGAACAAGGAAGGATATCATCAAATACAGATAGGAGATAGAACATACTGCAAACATGTAGTGGTTGCTACACAATGGATACCAAATCCAGATGACCTTCCATGCGTTGACCATATCAATCACCAAAGAGATGATAATCATATTGAAAATCTGCGGTGGGTTTCTTACTCTGACAACAGTAAGAACTTTGGAGGTCACAAAAAGAATGGATTGAAGAATCAATATGAATACACAAATGAACTACCTAAGGGTTCAAGACAGGTAAAGAAGTTCAATGGTTGGGAATTCGACAATCTCTACTACAATGATGGTGAATTCTATATAAAAGTGCATGTATCGTATCGTAAACTTGTTGTCTTCGGTGACAGAACCAAACATGTAAACACATATGACACCAGTAACAAATACAGAGGAATATCATTAAACAAGTTCACTAAGGCACTTAAAGACCATAAGATTGAATTCGAAGAAGAGCATGTAGAGATAGAGGAGGACCATTCATTATGAAGATAAAAAGAGGGATTATTTTTGTTCTTTAGAAAGATGGTTGGTATCTTCAAGAAGATTAAAGACGGATTGAATTGGATTAAGAACAAAGTAGTCAAGAATGTTCTACCCTACGTAGGCAAACTAGGTGATATTGTTGACTCAGATGCATTACAAAGTGTTATCAAAGCTATAGGTCCAGCGGCTGACGCATTCATACCGGGATTGGGTACAGGAATTAATGCAGCAAGAAACTTCATCAGTAATGCCGGTAATGTTGCCAGAACACTGACAAAAACAGGAGGATTCGCTAATGTTCCTAATCTCTCTAACAAATTCGCTAATGTACCTAATCTCTCTAACAAATTTGCTAATGTACCTAACTTGGCTAAACGACCAGATCAACTACATGATAGAATACAACTAAAAGCATTACCTCCACCGGAAGATGATGGATTAGGCATAGATTAAGAATTGTTCTCTTATTTTTCCACCATTGAAAAGACGATGTTAAACCCCATACAGAAGATTCTAGCTTTGAATGAGGTTGGTTCCGTGAATCAACTACTTCAGAATTTTGATGCAAAGATAGGTATAAACGAAGGTATAGGAAAGTACTCTTACCTGTCCGTTGAATCTACATCATCGAAACCATATTCACAATCAACAGAGATTACTATTCCGTTAACAGACTCTAATGTTGATGTTGTTGAATTTCATCGTTCATTCTTCACACTTAATCTTGATATATTCGTCAACGTTTGGACGCCTGATAACTTCAACGATCTCTTCTACGACGGAGAGGGTGCACTTACAAGTGGCAGAGATGGACCAGAAGGAGCAACTAATACAGATCTTACAAAATTAGTTAGAAAAGCAGACTTATTCTTCATTGGATTCAAGAATGCAACAGACTGTATTGATACTTACAAAATTCAACATAATAAGGTCGATATAGGACCTACGCAGCAGAACAAAGCAACTATTGAATCATTCCTGTACAATCAGATGAAACCACAAATAGAGAAATCAAATAAGCACGGATCATACTCACTTTGGCAAGATGTGGTTAAAACAGATGAATCAGTGTGTGGTGTCTACATATCGTATGAAGAAATGGCAACTCAATTAACTGGTGGTGCTACTCGACTTCGTGTTAAGTTTCCTGTCACTATTGGTTTCGACATGCTTCTTCCATTACAAGGTTTCAATCTATTTCCTAACGCTCTCTTTGGTGATCTTTCTTTAGTCATCAAGATCAATCCTAATGCTCTTGTGTGGTCCTCCACTGATCCAAGCCTCTACCTAACTGATCGTATTCGGCTTTTACCTCAATGCTATAATGTAACAGGTAATCAATTGGACTCAGCTACACATCAGTGTGAACCATTTGATCCATTGTACTATTACGACCGACGATTCACACAAGTTAGAGTTCCTGGTCATGCCCGTTCTGCTTCATATATTTGGGATTGGGAGTCCGTTACTGGATGGAGGAGTACAATGTATGTCTCAACTCCTCTCCGTATCGATCCAGAACTACTTATCACAAGATCAGCCGTGTCTACTATCATGGGATTCTCATTGAAGGATTCAGTCAAGAGTGCTTTTGCGACATACTACAGAGATAGACCATTTGTGATTCCTTCTGAAAAGACATTCATTCAACCTTTCTCCACGGGACCCTCAGCGAGCGGTTTGAATTGCGCTATGAACATTCCACTTGTTATAGCTAAAGAAATCATTGCTCTATTTCCTAGAGACCCAAATGATCTAACCTGCTTTAGGAATCCAGAGTATCAATCTCTCATGCTCACATTACTTAACAGGAACTTCCCACAGAAGGGTTGCAATAGTAATTCAACAGAGTTCTTCCGAATGGAGTTGGAGTCATGCAATCTTGATACAATCTTATGTCCAACACAATCATTTGAGAATTCATACTTGAAGAAGGTTTGTCCATACTTCCCATACAGACAGAGATGTTCTGAAGACGATACTGACTTTCTCATGATATTCAATCTCGAGCGTCAATCCTCTAATGCCTTCTTTGCTGATCCTGTTAATAGCGCTAATGAATCAATCACACTAACAGGGAGTCCACAAGCACAAGGATTAGGAGACATTGATCAAAATTCAGGTGGAGATACTTACTATTACTTGAATGCTGAGAATGAAAAAACTGATGATCCTGCACATCATAACTGCACTTGTCCCATACTGGCTATTGTGTCTGATTCATTTTGGTTGTTTGGCGTTGGCAAGGGACCCGAGTATGAAACTAGTATGTCATGGAATGAGTGTCTTGCTAAGTTCTATCCCGAGGTGTTCGCGACACTGGCAGGCATTACACCACGTTCAGCACAGTAAGAAGAAGCGAAAGATTGTTATTTTTGTACCTATGAAATATGTCTAACTTTTGGTCACTGCCCAAAGATGAAATGAAGCAATATATTAGTAGTTTAGATGATGATGACTTAGGAGAATTCATGACTAATATGAGTGAGAACGAACTTATATTATTGAATGTTATCCTCAAAGAACCAGATAATTATGGTATTAGTGATTATGATAAAGGACCAATAGGAAACAGATATTCATCTTTCGGTTATCCTTATCCTACTTATTATGGTGAACCAAGTATTGTGGAGGATAACGAATTACCATCACATATAGCAGAACAGAATGATACTCTTCATACAGTTGGTGATATTGCTAATTACGTTTCTATGGGTTTTGTCAATCCTGGCATAACATCACATCTACCCTTTGAATTGTACAAATCAGTGTACACACCACCGACAAACTTAAGAGCACTACCAGGTCCTGACTATAGTATCAATGCTGGAGGTGAAGGTTCTGGTTATATCTTCTCTTCTAATCGATCCTCGTCCAATGCATTACCCAACCCTGAACCAACAATATCTGATCCATTACCTGACAACACTGAAGTATGGACACAAAGTCGAAGTAGAACTATTGAACCCACTCGTGCCACAAGAGTGGAAGAAATGTCTGATGGCATAAATGGGGAAGGTGAAGGAGGTTACATATTCTCTTCTAACAGGTCTGCACCCCGGGTACAAAATCATGCTGACGAACGTGAAGTTGAAGACATAGGAGACTTAGATGCAGAGTTAAGAGAAGCTGAAGGAGAATTCGAACCATCGTTTTCGTCGTCATCGTCAAGTAGTTCATCATCGTCAAGTAGTTCATCCTCACTTACAGATCCAGAACTGAGAGGAATCAATGTTGATGGTGGAGAAGGTGGTTATGTGTTCTCAAATAGAGGTTACATTACAGGTGAAGGAACTAGGACAGATGGTATTCGTTATATTCGAGATGACCTGGGTGAAACAAGACATTACAATGCAAGTGGAGAAGAAGTCATTAAAGATAGTCGAACAAACAATCAGTGGATGACAGAGGATGAATACAGGAACACAATACAAGATAGAATGGATATAGAGAATGAGGAAGTACCTGGGTGGAACAATGATATGGTTCATGCTGATTCCTCTAGAGGACAACCTCGTGCTAGGGGTCAAGATATGACATTAGAGGAACTTGAGGAATTCAGAAACAATCCCGTTAACATAGCAGATGGCAAGCCATTCGAACCAGCAGATATTGGTGAAGCAGAGGAGGATATAGAGGACTTTGCATCTAACTACTTCTCAAATGGTGCTCCACAGCCAACACGACAAAGATCATCAACAATACAATCTGAAGGAGACGCTTTCTCTAGACAGGATTTGCTGGATGAAACCTGGAGACAAATACAAAATAAGATAGACAACAGGAATAGAGAAGAAGCACGAGAAAGAGAGATGGAGGAATTTGAAGATGAAGAAGATCCTTTTGATGAAGCACATATACAGGAGGATAATGTTCGTACTGAACCCGAGTATGACTTGAGCACTGGAGAAGGATTGCAACAGTGGAGAAACCAAATGAATTCACAAGTGGAAAGTGATATTAATGCTTTCAATCCTAACTTAGTGGAGAATTTGTATGATGAAGATGGAGTAATAGTTGGAGGAGGAGAATATGTAAACAGAAGTGCAAGAGAAAGGGAAATGGATGCCTTTGATAACGAAGATGGTGTTGAAGGTGAAGCTCCAGTTGAAGGTGATATTCATGCAGAACCAGTTATTGAAGAAGATCTTGAGGTGGGAGAAGCTCCGGCTGAGGCAACTCAATATTGGAATCCTGCTGAATATGAAGGGAATAC
>BNWK01000029.1 GCA_025998775.1 Alphaproteobacteria bacterium
TTTCGGATCCGTTTTTAACCAGAAGTAAAAACAGCGATTCGGCATATTTGGATTGTGAATATGCAGTTATCGAAGGTCGATATGCGAAAAGAAGAATCTTCGACAAAATCGGAGTCGAGGGGAGCGATGCTTGGATAAATATTGGCAGAACAAAAATTCGTGCAATTCTTGAATCGGCAAAAAACATCAATCCGAAGGACGTTTCCGAAGTTGCAGCAGAAGCAAGAAAGATCAAATCGTTTGATGAGCTAAACAGACTTGAGGTTGTAATCAAAATCGGAATCGAAATCGACAAAGGCGGTGTATATAAAGACAAAAACAGAATTGTATCGATAATTACTCCAGATAATTCTGCCTACAAAGAGCATATGAACAATTCCAACGACATACCTTGGAGCATGTGAATTGTGTGATGGAGAAATAAGAATGTGGCAGGCGGTGAGTGCGAACAGAGAGAAAGTGGTAGGAGGAATCAGATCATGGACTCCAAATGAAAGAAGGAATTCTGAAGTTTGAAGCTTTTGGAATACAGTCGGAGACAGACCGGCCAGGCAAAGTCTAACCAACAGCCTGTAGTTAGCCTTGGGTATGAAGCGGTGACGCCAGTACTAAGCGTAGGCAAACGAGTGTTAGAGCCGTAAGGAAATCTGAAGCAGGAACTCCCGAAAATGCCTAAAACGGAAGAGCCGAACCCATTGACTGGGGCGCAGGCAGCAATCATGGCCTCGACAAGGTGAGAAGTCATGAGCTTCCCGGGAGCAAAGGGCGCAGCGAGAACACACAGTAGTCCAAAGGAACTGTTGAGATCTCGCGATTTCTGCGAAAGCAGTAAGACGATCTTAAGCGTGAAGTGTAGGAAAGTCGACGGATCGTGAGAAGTCAGACACGGCCATACTAGTGATGAAATCTGTGAAAGCAGATGGAGCGAAGGGCTGTGGATATTAACGAGTATTAGAAATTGAGGTTGATACAGACATAATGCTGAAAATATTGAAAGCAATAGCTAATGACATAGGCGGAAAAGCGAGGCGTTTCGGCAAGGTGCTGAACGTAAGCGGACAGATTAACAAAGTGACACTGCTGGAATCCTGTCGAGAATTAGATGGCAAGAAGGCGGTAGGAGTAGACGGAGTTACGAAGGAAGCATACGTGAAGGATCTTGACGCAAACATATCCAAATTATCCGAGAAATTGAGGACGGACAGCTACAATCCGACCCCGAGTCGGCGAGTCATGATCGACAAACCCGGCAGCAGCAAGAAACGCCCATTGGGGATATCGTGCTTTGAGGACAAGATTGTGGAGAAGACGGTGGCGACACTGTTATCAGCGATCTACGAGACGAAATTTCTGGACTGCTCATATGGATTCAGACCCGGAAGGAATTGCCATCAGGCGATCCAGCGAGTTAATGAACTGATAATGAGCAAGAAAGTAAGTTACGTGGTTGAAGCTGATATTCGAGCATTCTTCGACACTTTGGATCACGAGATACTGATAAAATTCCTCGAACATGATATCGCGGATAAGAAACACATCCGGCTAATACGGAAATTTCTGAATGCAGGCATCATGGAAGATGGAAAATACATAGAAAAGGAAGAAGGAAGCCCTCAGGGGAGTGTAATATCTCCCGTGTTGGCAAACGTCTACCTCCATTATGTACTGGATCTGTGGTTCGAGAAAGTCGTAAAGAAGCATTGCCGAGGGGAGTCGTATCTTGTGAGGTACGCTGACGACTGGGTTTGCATGTTTCAATACGAAGAGGATGCGAGGAAGTTCTACGAAGTTCTTCCAAAACGGCTTGGGAAATTTGGGCTTTCGGTGGCAGAAGAGAAAACTCGTATTCTGGAGTTCGGGAGATTTGCTTCCGCAAGTCGCAAGAAACGAGGGCTTGGGAAACCGGAAACTTTTGATTTTCTAGGATTTACGTTTTATTGTGGCCAAAGTTATCAAACTGGACGATTTAAGGTCGGTCTGAAAACGAGCCGCAAGAAAACCCGAGAGAAGCTGAAGAAACTTGGAGAATGGGTGAAGGAAAGAAGAAACTGGAAAATGTCCCGGATAATCTCCGGAATAAACCGAAGTTTGAGAGGATACTACCAATACTTTGGGATAAGCGGAAATTCCTACTCTCTGAACAAGTTAGCACAGAAAGTCGAACGAATTGTCTTTTATTACATGTGCAAAAGATCTCAGATGAGGAAACTCACTTGGGAAAAGTTTGGGGAAATCCTGAGAAAATATCTGCCATTGGAAAAGCCGAGAATATATGTGGAAATACGAAAATGTCCAACACTTTTTGCCGAAGGTTAGTATCAAGAGCCGTGTGCGGGAAATCCGCAAGCACGGTTCCGTGCGGGGTGGAGACGGCTGCTGAAGCTGTACTCCGTCTACCGCGATTAAAAAGAGCAATCGCAGATGTGATCGACAGTAACGTGAGAGAACGCGAAAGAAAAGAAGCCTTCGATTGGATTTGTCAAGGAGGTCGCTATTTCGAGCGTGCGTGCGATTGTGCAAACGTTACACCAAATGCCGTGAGAATGGAATTATTGAAAAAAAGAATATGTAAAGCAAACAGAAATATTTAACTAGAAAGGACAAAAAAATGACAATTGATACTGCGCTTTTAAAGCGCAAAACCCTTGCTTTATTCAATTTCGTGAGTATGAAGCATCAGAACGATAAACATATAGGCGATCTCACGATCGGAGATTTTCTTGAAATATGCGAGTTTTTAGCAGAGTTGGATAACGAAAATTCGGAGGCCGAAGATGCAAGTAATTAACGATAATTTGGAAAAAACGAACGATCAAAAACAAAACAAAAAGGAGTATACGCAAATGACTAATATGAACGAACCACAGATATTTTTTTACTGTGGAAAAAATGTAAGAACCAGCTGGAAAGACGGAGAATTATGGTGGGTGCTAAAAGATGTATGCGAAGTACTGGGAATTAGCAACAGTCGAGACATAGCCGCACGCCTCGAGGAAGATGAAAAGGGGGTCATTTCAATCGACACCCTTGGCGGCAGGCAAAAACTCACAATAATTAATGAGTATGGACTTTACAAAGTAATATTGCGTTCCGATAAACCAGAAGCCAGAAAGTTCCAGCATTGGATCACTCACGAAGTGCTGCCACAAATCCGCAAACGTGGCGCATACATTACACGCGAAAAAGCTGAGGAGCTTTTGAACGATCCCGATGTCTTGATCGATATGCTTAACGCAATTAAAAAAGAGCGCGAGGAAAAAGAGCAGCTGCAAAACAAAATCGATGACGATAAACCAAAAGTTGTATTTGCCGATGCGGTCTCAGCAACGAAAGATACAATCTTGATCCGAGATCTTGCAAAAATTCTAAAGGGCAACGGCATTGAAATAGGCGAAAAACGTCTGTTTGAGCTGCTTCGCCGAGGTGGATTTTTGATAAAAAAAGATGGCGCGGATTTTAATTCTCCAACGCAAAAATCAATGGAACTTGGATTATTCACTCTAACAGAAAATGTAATTGAACGTATTTCTGGAGAAATCATACTTTCCAAAACGTCGAGAGTTACCGGAAAGGGGCAGCGCTATTTCATCAATTATTTCCTCAGCAAAAAAGGAGATGTACTATGAATTCAGTCCTATATTCAGCTCTGCAATCTCGTGGAATTCCATCTCCAAAAGAAGAGGTGACCTCGGACAAGTTCACACGGTGGGGAAAAAAGTTTAGATATTGGGCGATACAATTCGTTGGCGGATATTCGTTCGGTGATTTTTCTAGTGGCGAACATTGGGAAGCATTCGAAGAAAATTACGATCGCGAAAAATGCAAAAATGAAATTCGCACAATCCAGAAAAAAATGAGCGAAGAAAAAAAGTTTGAGCAAGCAAAAGCAGCCGTTGCCGTGCAACAAATTTGGAACGAAGCCGCGGAGTGTTTCGACCATCCATATTTGCAAACAAAGAAAGTGAAAGCATATGGATTAAAAACACAAAACGAAAAACTTTTAATTCCAATTTTTGATGAAAACGATAATTTGGTTTCGATGCAATCCATATGGCAAGTCGATTCCCAAAAGTTTTTCAAAAAATTCTTTGCAGGCGCTCGCAAAAAAGGCTGTTATTTTGTGATCGGCAACATCTCTTCCGAAGTCATAATTTGCGAGGGGTATGCAACCGGAGCGAGCATACAGGAGTGCATCGAAAAACCCATTGTGATCGCCTTCGATTCTAACAATTTGTTGGAGGTAGCAAAAACCATAAGAAAAAAATATCCGGATGCGAAAATCACAATTGCAGCCGACAACGATCAGTTTAATTCTGATGGGCATAATCCAGGCCTAAACAAAGCAAAAGAAGCTGCAATTAATATCAATGCAAATATTGCAATTCCGGAGTTTGAAAACGACTCAGAAAAACCCACCGATTTCAATGATTTGTTCGTTCTCGAAGGTGCAGAAAAAGTTCGAGAAATTTTCGAAAAAAGTCAGCAAGAAAACACGGTTTGCGATTGCGAGCTTGACGGCTTCCGCCTTACTGAAGATAAATTGTTTTACTATGACGAACGCAGCGAAAAATATGTTTTCGTTTCTGGCTACGTAAAAGTTATCGCACAAACAGAAGATTCAGACGGAGAAAATACCGGAAAATTACTTGAGTTCAAAACGCGTCGCGGACAGATTCGCCGTCTTCGCATTCTCAACTGCTGGTTGTCCAAGGACGGAGATAAAATGAGAGAATTTCTTCTAAAAAACGGACTCAAAATATCTACCAACGGCAGAGCAAAATTAATGCTGAACGAATACATCAATAATTGCGATCCGGCGGTTTTTGCGAAATTTATAAAAGTCAGTGGTTGGTATGAAAATGGCTTCATTACCGAAAACGGATTCATAGGAAAACCGCCAAAAGAATTGGTCATACATCAATCGGATGCCGATCCGTCTTTCGTGGAAACAAGCGGCACCGTAGAAGAATGGAAGCAACACATTGCAAAACCATGTGAAGGCAATTCGAGATTAGTGCTCGCCATTAGTTCCGCTTTCGCCAGCATTTTGCTGAAGTCGTGCGACAGAGAAAATTTCGGTCTGAATTTCGTCGGAAAAAGCTCCGAAGGAAAAACCACGACATTGTATGTGGCCGCGTCAGTTTTCGGCAGCCACAAATATATTAAGCCGTGGAAGGCAACCGACAACGGACTCGAAGGCGTGGCAGTCACTCACAATGACATGCTGTTGATCCTAGACGAAATCGCTTTGATGGATTCCAAGAAAATCGGCGATGCTATTTATATGTTGGCTAACGGCATGGGAAAAACTAGAGCCAACATACACGGCGCTGCACGCAAATCACAAATTTGGCGATTGGGTCTGCTTTCTTCCGGCGAAAAAGATCTGGCAACGCACATGGCGGAATCCAATAAAAAAATGTACGCAGGTCAGGGCATTCGTTTGCTTACAATTCCGGCCAGGCCTACGCCCGAAAGCAAAGGACTGCTGGAAAAACTCAATGGTTTTCCGAGCTACAATGCGCTAACAAATCATCTGAAGGCAGCAACGGGACGCTACTACGGATCCCCAATGCTCACTTTCATCGAATCACTTATGGAGGAGGACGCAATCAAAAGACGATTCGACATCGAACTCGAAAAAGCCAAAGAAAATCATCTACCAATTAGCGCAGAAGGACAAGACCACAGAGTTTTCGATATATTTTTTACATTCGGATTCGCTGGCGAGTTGGCAACAAATTATGGAATTACCGGATGGCCAGTTGGCGAAGCAATGAACGCGGCTTTGCGATGTTTCAATGACTGGATCGAGGACAAAGGCGGCTACGGAAATCAAGAAGAAAAACAGTGGCTAGCGCAAGTCAAAAGCTACTTCGAAACATATGCCCAAGTTCGATTTCAAAAAATGGTGAATAACAAACAATTAGCAGACACGTTTTTTGGAAATGAGCGAGCCGGATATGTGCAAGCGCAAGTGAGCAAATATGGCGCATTGGATGATGTTTATTATGTGTTTCCGGAATATTTCAAAAACACCATCGCCAAAGGCATCCCATTAAAAGCGGTCACAAGATTATTAGTTACTCTTGGAATCATGGAACCTGGCAGCGATAGAGATAAAGATCGCGTTACTGCACGCCCATACATCAATGGAAAGTGCCAAAGAATGTACGTCATTAACAGCAAAATTTTTGAGGCATAGCGACTATGAAAAAAAATATAATTGATAAATTTAAAATAATCTGTTTACAAGACGATACATATCATATAGTATGTATTCTGGAGAAGAGTATACCTAAAGGTATAATAGTATATTATCCTTTGGTTTCTTTTATATATGAGACTTTTGAGAAAAACTTTTTTGACAGGTCTTTGTTTTTTTTCTTTCTCAAAAATTTTAAATACCTAAATCTATTGTTTTTCGCGGGTCATTTCGGTCATTTGGTCATGTTCAATAAAATCAATGGGTTAGAGGTCATTTTTATGACCGAGCACATGACCGGCGTGACCAAGTATCTAAAATGCAAGATAAATCGCAAACATGCTGCCGCCCCCTCAAAAATCAGGCCACAAACCAATGTCAAAAGTCGTTCGAAAAGCGGACGAAGGAATTTTCTGGATTCCAAAATGGCGTTCAGAAAATTCTTTTTGTACTCGCATCCGCCTCCCAAAACGCGGAAAAGTTGCCAATAATGGCATTATACCAAAAATACGATGCTAGTTACGAATATAAATTATGAAAGGATACGAAAATGACTGATTATTACTATTTTAAACATACCGATGAAATTGTTCGAGTAAAACCAATATCATCACATCGTACAGAAATTGATTTTATGCCTTTAGATTGCAGGGACTTATCTAAAGTAAGCGAATGGAATGCAAAATCTAAAATGCCCTCAGATTTCAAATATGAATGGGATTATCAGATATTAATTCATAAAGAAGGGTTTGCAATCAAAGGAAACACAGATTCTACATGTACATATGATTTAATCCCAATCGAGCGAGAGCTTGTTGAGCGATTATTGCTTTTTAGGAGCGAATACCTAGCTGATACATATGAATTAAATGAGGTGGTTAAAAAAAACATGGAAAAATATAACAAAAGAATAAAAGAGTTATTTGTTGCATATTATGTAATAGAGCAATAAGGAGTAAAAAATGACTGATAAATCAGCAAAAACTCCAAAGAATGGGGACAAAATTGTGGACAGAACGAAAGCACTGGACGAACTAAAAGAAAAATGGCCATCTCCATTTGTATCTCGTGACCGAATTGAAGAGTTCACACAGGGACTTTTTAAGCAAACTAGCATGAGTACACTAGACGCTCGAGGAGACGGCATAAAAAGAAGGTATCGCATCGGTAACAGAGTGTTCTATGAAACGGATGCCGTAGTCGAGTGGCTAAAAACAAAAGTAAGAGGAGTTTGAAATGAGCGTATTTGATAGATTAAAGGATAAATGCAAAAAGCAGTATGTAACGCGGAAAGAGCTGTGGAATCTAACAGGTGGGATTATACATCCCAAAACTATAGCTAAGCTCGACTGCCAAGGAAAAGGGATAAAAAACGCAATAATGCTGGGACACAAGACTGTATATCCAATAGATAGCATCATCGAATGGCTTTCTAGCCACTCGAGATTGATTCGCGATTAATTACATCGTATGCGATGGCAGGTTATTAAAATTAAATCTGCTTTCGCTACATCGCTTCTGGGGACAAATGAATGCAGGCTAAAACAAATTTAAAAATGGGGACAGAATGGGGACGGATTTTAAGTTCCTAACTTTTTGGAAACAGATTTTTAGGCTTAAAAACGCTGAAATTTGAGGTGGTTGCGGGGGAAGGATTTGAACCAACGACCTTCAGGTTATGAGCCTGACGAGCTACCAGACTGCTCTACCCCGCGCCAACGAATTGGACATTATCATGGTTTAATATTGTTTTCAAGCCTAATGCTAAAAAAACATGCGTTTCTCAACAAAACTGTATCCAATCGCCATGAGGTTCGATTTGAGACAGCTGCATAGAGAGTTTTCAGGCAAATATAGTAGAGAAAGTTTCATAATATGGTTCAAAGGCTCCATCAAAAGATAAGGAAAACAACGGCTTCAGGGATGCGTTTAGCATCTCATCCGTTTTTGACACGATTTTGGTTCGTCGAATCATGCGTCCTAGATAATGCCTTGTGTTTGAGTTGTTTTGCTCTATCGTCGTCGTGTACTCTTTGCCTATCACGTGGCGTCTTTTAGGTAAAGCTTTGGCAAACCCACTCCAGCCATCTGTGTAATATTTACATTTTTTTAAATGTTTTACTTGGTCGTAGAGTTTTTTGAATGTTGCAACATCGTGCTTGCCTGTAACCCATGCGAGAGTCTTTTTTTACCCTATCAACAGCTTTAAATATCCATTTTTGGTTTTCTTTTCGTTCTAGGAAATGCCACATCTCATCGAACTCTATCTCCTTAATATCGCCTGAAATTTTAGGCATCTTCGCGGTCTTTGCTCCTTTTTTTATCCAGCTCATTATCGTTGTTAGAGAACATTTGAAAATCTTCTTAGCAAGAAAATTATATGATGCTCGACACTTTGTATACAAGGCTATCGCAAGAGCCTGCTTTGTCAATGCTGACTCTTTTGTTCAGCCATCTTTTTCTTGAAAATTCTTCCCGCAGTTTTTGCATTTATATCTCTGTTTTCCTTTGACAAAAACCATTCTTGTAACCGCTATCCAATCCACAATACCTACAGCGCATAATACTCTCCTATTTCAATACTTGTTGGCATTATATCACACACTATATTTAATTGAAAACTCTCAAACTCTCGTAATTCCTACACCAAGAAAATCACTCTCAAAGGTATCGAGAATTTTATTCATCTGCTCTTTTGACATTCCGTTTTTTAGACTTTGCTACAGTAGGTCGATGAGATAAACATATGCTTTTAGACGGAGATGAATGTCAGTATTAGATGTATCATTTTCGGCAGCATTCTCAATCTGGGAACAACTACATAGGAAAAACAAAAGAAATAAAAAAAGATTTTTCATGAAACTGACTCTTCATTATATCTTTCCATTATAAACTATAAAAAGTAAAAAAAAGATGTAGAACTTGTATCCGGTCGAAGTTAAGAAAACTGCAGCTCCGTCGTGCTGGCGCTCCTGTGTAAATTTTGTCCCATAATACCTCCTTAAATCCTTCGTATCCAACCTTTGCAATTATATCATGATGTGACGGGGCCAAACAATATTTTTAGCACTCGCGTACTTTTCGAGAAAGTTAAGCATATATATACTTTTTTGTGGCTGAATTACTATAGTAGTTGTGCATAAGTTTTTTTGGTTTGTTTTTGTAGAGAGGGATATAGATGTTTAGCGGTTATTTTGCGGCTATTGTAACTCCTTTTGTGGATGGAAAAGTAGATTTAAAATCATTGGAGAAATATATAAATTACCTTGTAAGCTCTGGAATTTCAGGTATCGTTGTGTGTGGTTCCACAGGAGAAGCTCTGTCGTTATCTCCTCAGGAAAAGATAGATGTCATAACAACGGCAGCAAAAATTGCAGATGGAAAAACGAAAATGATAGCAGGAATCGTAGGTTCCGCAACTCAGGATTGTTTTGAGCTAATGAAGAATACAGAGAATTGTGTTGATGCTTTTCTATGCGTATGTCCTTATTATATTAAACCATCTCAGGAACAATTATATGCTCATTTTGAAAAACTTAGTTCGTCAACATCAAATAAGTTGATTTTATACAACAATCCGTCTAGAGTGGGAACCAGTATTGCTTTTGATACGTTGAAAAGGTTATCGGAACTCAATAACGTTGTTGGAATTAAGGAATGTGGATCTAATTTGTCTGTATTCGCTTCTTGGCGACTGCAGTTGAAAGATGGATTTTTTCTCCTTACTGGAGATGATGGTGTAGCTTGCGGAGCGCTAGCACTTGGAGCTGCAGGTGTAATTTCCGTGAGTGCAAATGTTATCCCCGAAATGTGCGTAACGATGTATCAGGCTCTGAAAAAAGGAGAAATGGAAAGGTTTTCGGCAGCGAGGGACATGATTGCTCCAGTGCATTCTGTTCTGTTCGAAGCTCCAAGTCCTGCTCCAGTAAAATATGCGCTAAGTCGTCTTGGGTATATACAAAACGAGCTACGATTGCCTTTATCTCCGATTAGTGAGCAGTTGAAGGCACGAATAGATGATGTTATGAAAAAAATGGATCTAAAATGGCAGAATATAAGGAAGTAGGCTTCAATAAGAGAGCAAATTATGACTATGAGATACTGGAGAAATTGGAGGCTGGCATAGTTTTATTGGGCAGCGAAGTAAAATCTCTCCGAAGTCATAAGGTGAACCTTACGGAAGCTTATGCGGGGTTATCGAAGGGATGTGAGCTATTCCTGTATCAGATGCATATCCCCGAGTATAAGCTTGCCAACAAAATGAATCATAATCCGATTAGGACGAGAAAATTGCTAGTGCGCAAGAAGCAAATGCTCAAACTAATCGGACAGCTAAAAAAAGGTGGATATTCTCTGATTCCAGTAAGCATATATTTCAACGAGAAGGGATTCGTTAAGATATCTCTTGGCCTTGGAAGGGGTAAGAAAAACATAGATAAACGGGAAACAATAAAACAGAGAGAATGGAATCGCGAAAAAGCACGTATATTAAAAAACGGAAGATGATGATTTAGATTTTTTTATTGTCTTTTTTGTGGTAACATCTCAGGTATTGTTTGGCGGTAGGCTATATTATGCTTAATTTGATAGATGTGACCGAGATGCTGGCTACAAAGCTGGATCTTACTTACAACAGGTTTGAAGATGACGAGATCACTATAACCCTAGAGGGCACGAGGTCCGTGTATGAACTAGCAGTGATGCTTGGACAGGGAAGTGATGTGATTTATTTTTCCTGCGACATGAATCTTGCAGTTCCCAAAAAGCGACGAACTGCCGTTGTTAACGCTGTTATTGCTGCAAATGAACAGATGTGGATTGGACATTTCGGTCTCATGTCTCAACTAGATAAAATTTTCTACAGCGTGTCGATTCCATTTACGTCATCGTTTCTCGCGGATGAGGTGATAGTTGAATCTACCATAAAAGCTATAACAACCGAATGTGACAGATTCTACCATTATTTTCTAGCGCTAATAAACAACAATATGCCCAGTAATATATCTATCGAGGCTCTGTTTATCGAATCCGCCGGGGAAGCATGATAGTTAGATCTATAGAAATGGATGAGGCAAAGTTGCGCGAATTGGTGAGAGATTCGTCCGAAGAATATTACCTAGAAGCCTTCAAAAAACTGGAAGATAGTGGGAAAAATACCTGGAATTGGGCTGCTTTTGGTGGCGGATTTCTTTGGTTTTGCTATAGAAAAATGTTCATGCTCGGCGTTCTCTATTGTCACTTGCCTTCGTTCGTGATTGTGGGCATAGCAGGATTTTTGGCGTTTTCCAACGAGGCAATCATTGCTTTAGCGATAACGTTCGAAGTTTTTGTTCGAGTGCTTTTGGGTGTATTTTGTAATGGGATTTATTATAAGTGTGTAAAGAAAAACATCAATGCTGGCAATCATCTATGTAAAAAATACAGACCAACTTCGCCAGTTATGTCGTACATTGGGGGTAGTTGGTTTGTTTGGCCTATTGCAGCTCTTATTGTATGGATTAGAGACAGGCGTTTGTTACGCGATGTTCCCAAAAACGGCGCTTCGTTTGATAATGCTTTGGACGAGAAAAATATAAAAACTGCAATTGCAACTAAATCCGAAGATCATTACATGGATAAATTTCGAGAAATAGAAGCTGGTAAAATAATAAGCTTAAATTGGGTTGTGTCTTTTGGAAGCTTCGGATGGTTTTTTTATAGAAAGATGTATCTATATGGCTCTTTGTTTTTTATTGCAGGTACATTGCCTGTGGTTCCGTTTTTTTACGATTGGTTACAAATGTTATTTCAACGAGTTTTATCGCCCGGTGGTTCACTGTTATTGTTCAATAATGACGTTTTTTTACTATACAAGCAACATGATGTTAGTTTGATTGCTACAATATTACTTCATATCTTTATGTCGCTTGGCGGTGCGAATCATTTGTACTATCGACATCTGATAAAAAATAAGGTTTGATAACCTCTTATATACATATCCAGTAATATCCTTAAATCGTTTCTTCTCGATTGCTATCATCACTGTCGTAAGAAATATCATTTATGTTTGATTTGTATACATAAACTCCCGGTGCGTCACGTATGAAATTTTTCACATGTCTAGGTGCAACCATTTCTCCAAGCATTGGTTTTATCCATTTAAACCAGTCGTTCCACCAGGATCCAGAAAGCTCAGTGGCAGTTTTCAGCCATTCTTGGGAGTTATCCACGTGCTTTTCGTTTATCCAATAGCAATATTTATTTCTCCAAGGAGGATTTATGGCTCCGGCCACATGTCCTGATCCCCCTAAAACAAATCTTATGCTTGTATTGAATAATTTTGTGCCGTCGAAAGCAGCTTCCCATGGGACAATGTGATCCTTTATGGTGGAAATCATATAAATTGGTATATTTCTAATACGATTCAATTCCAGTGGAACTCCTCCGAGTTTCAATGTGCCGGTTTTGAGAAGGTTGTCTCGGTACATATCCCTGGATAAAAACGTCTGCATGGCTTGGGTAATATTCGTTGGATCTGAATTCCAAAATAATATCTCGTGAGCACTTGGTTTCTCTCCCAACATATAGCTATTGACGAAATATCGCCAAATCATATCGTTTGCTTTCAAAGCACTGAAAGTATTGAACATTACTTGACCATCAAGATATCCTTTTTCCTCCAGCTGGACATTAATGGATTCCAGATAACTATCTGTCATAAAAATGGCCATATCTCCGGCTCTTTCGAAATCAAGCAGGGTCGTCAGGAGAGTTGCAGATTCTAGGCGCATCTTCGGACGTTTTTTACAGTTGGGATGAGCCAAATACGCGAGCAGAGCGGAAATTAACGTTCCTCCAACGCAGTAGCCAAGAGCGTGAATGCTTTTCGCCTTTGTAATTTCGGCAATTTTATTGATAGAATCGATGAGACCTTCGAAAGCGTAATTATCAAACCCCTTATTCCTATGTTTTTTGTCTGGATTAACCCACGATATCATGAATACGGTAAAACCGAGATCCACTGCCCATTTCACAAACGAAAGTTTCTCGTTTAGATCGAGTATGTAAAATTTATTGATCCACGGGGGAACAAACAATATCGGTTTTGAAAATACCTTGGCAGTTGTTGAAGTGTACTGTATCAACTCTATCAGATCATTTTGATAGATGACCTTGCCTTTCGTGGATGCGATATCTCTGCCGATTTTAAATTTGCTGGTGTCGTTGGTGGTTATGGTACCTTTGTTTAAATCAGCCATGAGCATTTCAAGGCCTTTCTTGAGGTTCTCTCCTCCTGTCTCCAATGTTTTCTGCAGTACTTTGGGATTTAAAAACGGGAAATTATCAGGAGACATCAGATTTATATATTGCTTCATGAAAAATCTGGCCGAGTGCATTATCTTTTCATCGACACCGTCTACGCTGGCTAGTGTGTCCAGCATCCAGCTGGCGGTTGTCTCGTGAAATTGCCGCACAAATCTCATGGAAGGATTGTTTTCAAATGGGTTGTCCTCGAACTTACCTTTTTTTTCATTATAATTCAGATCAATGCATTTTTCCGTATCATCTTTACAGATTTCTCTACAAACATCATTAACGAATTTTTTCTGCAATTCCAGTATTCTATTTAGAAAATCCTGCTGAGATTCTTCTATTTTTTTCGGCTGGGCTGCTATTTTCTCTCCAACTTTCAGATAAGAGAGCATTGCAATTTGAGGATTTAGAACGGCCATTTGAAACAAGTTAATGTTTTTAAGAAAACCAAAAGGCTCTTTTTCAAAAAAATTGATCATACTATCTTCCAGAATGTTAATCGTAGTTTATACAATAGAAAGTAAAACAAAAAAAGCGAAAAATATATACGATATCGTGAAAATGTTGTTGAAAACTCTAAATAAGAGGAATTATTAGACCTGTCGCGAAACCGACTATATCCGAGGATTTTTTAGGCCAACGTGACGTTGGATCCGGTGGTGATAAAGCGCATGTGCTGCAAGCACCGACGACAAAAATACCGGATAGAGGACGGTTGCGCGACAGGTCTATTGAAAGTGGGATTGACAATCGTACATATAAATGCTACAATTCAATATCAAATAAAAGGAGAAGGGAAAAAATATGAAAAAAATTTTATTGGCAGGTTTGTTGGTGTTTGGGATGTGTGCGGATTGTAGCTATGCTGGGGGCGCTGTAACGGCTGATCTGTTGAAAACGTCGCAAAAGAACACTCTAACGAAAATAGAGTCGCCACGCAAGAGCAGAAGCGAAAGCACCCAGGGCGGCCTCATGAAAAATTTTAGTATGAGAATAAGAAGAAATGGTTAACAATCTATGCAAGTAATTGAAGGATTGTTGTTATGGAAGTCGATATTAAGGATTCGTTTTTAGATTATTTTGGAG
>BNWK01000030.1 GCA_025998775.1 Alphaproteobacteria bacterium
CCGATCCTTTTCGGTTCGGTGCCTCTGCTTCAGCTCTAACTCTTCTTCTTGCGTTAAAAAATTTTTCATAACATATCTATAACATATCTTTAGGCAATTTCCAAGCAATTATTCACGAGAGGTATATATTAATTCAACCTATAGTGGAGATCGGCCGTCTCATATGTCTTATATCCCGCACAATAAATTACATTCCCAGTCTTTTCAACAGATCTCTAGCCTGGATTTCTTTAAGTAGGTCTTCTGCTCTTTCTTCCATCAGCGCTTTCTTATTGTTTTTTACAGCCAGAAGTAAATTTGGCTTGCATCGATTGAATCCATAGCCTATTTTAAACGGTATACTAACTACGCTGTTTGCTTTGTAAAATTCTACCATAGCCGGCTGCTTGTAATTCTTGAATACCTTCACCACAGGAGCTTCATAGTGACCAAATGGATGCTTCTGCCATTTTTCATCAAGAAGATCTTTGAATGGTACACCAGTATCGTCTTGTAAAATAGCTAGTGAATTTGCTAGCAAAAATGCCTTGAACTTAGATAACGTATGGCTATGTAAAGTGTAGGAAGCGCTCTTTAAAAACGTTATGAATGATCTTCTCTTCATGAAATTCACGAAAGCTGGCTGGTGGCGGTTATCATTTGCAAGATTTATTCGCACGTAATACACAAATCTCGGTGCGCTGTCTCCATCCTTTTTACAGGTAATTTTAACGCAATCTGTCATACCGCGAGATCTTGGTACTTCTGTTCCTTCTGGACTTATGGATAATTCCTCCACATTGCTGACGTAAAATCCAAGTCTAGCCAGCTGAGGGAGAATAAGATACAACGTTCCATTGAGAAAGCTTGAAGATAAATCCTTAGACATTTCCGAAGTTATGAAAAAACCTATCTGCAAATAGCTGGAAAACGCTTTTTCTAGGGATTTTAAAGTTTCTGTTTTTTGGATATTTTTGCTTACTTCTCCAAAACTACCAATCGGCTCCAATCCAACCAAAATATATGTGCGGGCACTTGGAAAAAATTTAAATGAACATGATATGTCGGGACCTCCAAACGGATAGAATACCGTCCGAAAATCTCCGATAAGTGGAAGTATATTCTTTTTGGACCAACCTTTTATGGCTCCAAGACTATCTTTGTTTAAATTCTTCCATCTTGTTTCAATGAATTTTCCATGCTTGCTATTGCTTTCTGCATCGAGCCCAGCCAACTGCCTTGCGACTTGGTCATATACGCTAATTGGTGTGCCGGAAACCGGAGAATCTTCCTCAGCGCTACTCGCCACAAAATCATCGGCCCCATCGACCATGCTAATTACTGGAGGATTATCAGCTGGAACGTCCGGTTGAATCGCCGGCTCCGGAACAGAATGAGCATTGCTGTTGACAGTCTTTACCTCTGGCTGAACTTCTTCAGGAGGTGCAACAATTGCAACAGGCTCCTCATGATTAGCGACTGTACTGACATTTTTTTGAGAGTCTTCTTTGTTAGTCACATAATCTTTGGTACATCCACAGATTGTAACACAAGCAAAAATAAGTAATATTCTTTTCATTCAGTTATCCTGCGAAAACAAGTTGCGATTTCTCAAATATAAACCCTTGAGAATATAACCGAAAAAGTATAATCTTCTGTAGAAGGTATAACAAGTCTTTCGAAAATAAATTAGGATTGAATGGAATGTCGTTTTCGTTGCGTGGATGGTTCTCATCGGACATTGGAATAGATCTCGGAACCGCTAATACGCTGGTATATGTTAGAGGAAAAGGTATCTTGCTGAATGAGCCTTCTGTAGTGGCTCTTGCAGACTCCGGTGGTAAAAAGCATGTGCTCGCTGTGGGAGAGGAAGCAAAACTGATGGTTGGGCGAACGCCAGGCAATATAACTGCCATAAGACCAATGAAAGACGGTGTTATTGCTGATTTCAATGTCGCTGAGGAGATGATCAAACATTTTATAAGAAAAGTTCACAATAGAAGGAGTTTCGTCAGTCCGAAGATCGTAATATGCATACCAAGAGGAGCCACCGCTGTCGAAAGACGAGCTATTAAGGAGTCTGCAGAAGGAGCTGGAGCCAGGAAAGTCTTCCTGATCGAGGAACCTATGGCGGCTGCCATTGGTGCTGGGTTACCGGTTACTGAGCCAACCGGATCAATGGTTGTCGACATCGGTGGAGGAACGACAGAAGTCGCCGTACTATCTCTTGGAGGAATAGTATATGGCAATTCCGTCAGAGTCGGTGGCGATAAAATGGACGAAGCCATAGTGAATTATATAAGGAAGCATCATAATCTCCTCATCGGAGAGACAACGGCAGAAAAGATAAAAAAGCAAATAGGAGCGGCGCTTCATCCGAATGACAATGAAGGGCGATTGCTGTCCATCAAGGGACGCGATCTCGTGAACGGTGTTCCAAAGGAAATACAGATATCGGAAAACAATATTGTAGATAGCCTTATGGAAACTGTAACTGCTATTGTGGAAGCCGTAAGATTTGCTCTCGAAAATACGCCGCCGGAGCTGTCTGCTGATATAGTTGATAAGGGGATTATAATGACAGGCGGAGGAGCTATGCTTAGTCGATTGGATGAACTCCTAAGGTCGAAGACAGGACTACCGGTTTCGCTTGCTGAAGATCCGCTTTCATGCGTTGTGCTGGGCACCGGAAAAACTCTAGAAGAGATAGAGACGCTGGAAATGGTATTATCCTAGTAACATACAATCAAAATCATGGTTTTACGAATAACTATTGTATTTTCATGGACATGAAATGGAGTCTGTTAGTTACGCAAAATGGATACTATCTGGTGAACACACAGTGGTCCGAGGCGGAAAAGCAGTAGCCTTTCCTTTAGTTTGCTATAAATGCTCTGTAACCTATGAAGATGGTGGCCAGTTAAATATAAATGACAATGCTTGCTGTCGGGATACATTTGTTTCATTGCTAAAAAAGGCAGCTTTCCTAACAAATGTAGATTTTGAAAAGATTCGTGGAAAATTCACAGTAAGAAACGATATTCCCATAAAATCTGGTTTGGGAAGTTCTGCCGCCATATGTCGTAATGTTGCAAATATTTTCAAGCACTTGGAATTCTGCGAAGATGTCTCATCACTCGCACGCCAACTGGAAGACATGTTTCACGGAAAGAGCAGCGGCTTGGACATAGCGGTCGCCATGCTCAACAAGCCTATTGTCTTTCAGTACAGCAAGGTAATCGACACCATAGAAAACCCATTTTTATCCCATTTGATGCTCACATATTCCGGGAAAAAAGCCATGACATCAAAATGTGCAGATATTGTGAAGGATGTCTTTCATAGGGATAGCTCGCTAGCCATTGAGTTGGATTCAATCATGAATCAAGCTTCTGATCTCTGTGAGCAAGGAATAAAAAATTATGATATTGAGAAATTAAGGCTTGGAATTAATTTGGGTAATGATGTTTTCCATCGGTGGGGATTGTGTGACGAAAATTTATCTAATCACATTGATTCATTGAAACGCAGTGGAGCTCTTGCGGCAAAGCCAATAGGATCAGGACTCGGTGGATATGTCGTAAGTCTGTGGAAGCAAAAAACCAAAAAACATGAAGATATTTGTTTGACTTTGGAATAGGCTTATGTATAGGATCGCAGTCTAGATATATATGATTGGAGAATGATGAATGACTAAAGGTACGTGGGGGATAAAGAGAGTATGTCAAGGATGTGGTATTCGTTTCTATGATTTCAACAAATCTCCCATAATTTGTCCCGACTGCGGAGTACAATTCGATCCTGAGCACCTCTACAAAAGAAAAACAAGAAATTCCCAGGAAAAGAGCGATGATGTTGAAAGCATCGTAATCGATGTACCTGATGATGACTCTCTAGTCGTGGAACCAGATGAGATCGACGATTTGGATGATAGCACTACTGTCGAGCTCGATGATTCTAAAGATTAAAGATAATTAATATGCGCTTGTTTTCTTCTAGACCTCTGATCGTTTGTTCTTTGCTGTGTATGTCTCCGATTCTCTCAGAGGAAAAACAGCCTGCTACCGAGAATGTCTATCAGGATGACAGCGCCTATGAAGACGATTCCATTTGGGATTCGTCTCCAGTATAGATATATGACGTCAACATACAGATACTCGATAAAATCAGTGGAAAAACTTTTCGAAGAAACATAAAGACAAACGAATCAATTAAGTTCGGGAACATATCTCTCAAATTGAAAAGATGCTTTAAAAATAGTCCGGAAGATAACAAAGAGATCTATGCATATATTGAGGTTTATGAAAATAAAAAAAAGATCTTTTCCAACTGGAAATTCGCTTCACATCAGTCTGTTAATCTTATGGAACATCCGGTATACGATATAAAAGTAGAATTTTAGGGCAGCAATGGAATTAGATGAGAGACCGCTGCATAATGAGATATTTTTTGCAATAGCTAGGAAGAACGCAGCGCAGGACCGCAGTGTACTAGATGTACATGAGGATCCGAGCAGTGGATCTGACGAAGCCAATTGCGAAAAAGAGCCATTATGCAGCAGTCTCGATGAGCTTTTTCAAGCGCATAATCCTCCTGTGTTTTTGGCTCCAATGGCAGGCATTACAGACGCTCTATTTCGACGTCTAGTTTGTTCATTTGGAGCATCTGCCGTGGTATCTGAAATGATCTCTTGTGAGGCACTCGTTCGAAATAACAAAAAGACCTATCGCCGAGCCAGCGTGACGGTGCGTGCCGCACAGGCGTTTACTCTTGCTGAGGCAGCGTCGACATCGCAAGCACATCTCGCATACCATTCAGAAGGTAGCGATAGCATTAATACATGTGATGCAATCACTCAGGTGATGGGATCTGATCCACAGACAATGGCGGAATCGGCAAAAATAAACGAATCGTTAGGGGCTGATGTGATAGACATCAATATGGGATGTCCAGCGAGGAAGATTGTGTCGAATGAATCCGGATCTGCTCTTATGAAAAACGAAGATTTAGCCGTGAGAATTGCCGAAGCTGTCGTAAATGCAGTAAAAATTCCGGTCACACTTAAGATGAGACTCGGATGGGATGCAGAACACATCAATTGCCTGAGCTTAGCGAAGAAATTCGAGGATGTCGGGATAAAAATGTTGGCAATTCATTGCAGAACCAGAAATCAAATGTATAGTGGAACAGCGGATTGGTCAGCAATTTCGCAGCTAAAGGAGATCATAAAAATACCATATTTGTGCAATGGTGATATAAAGACTCCCGAAAATGCAATGGAGGCCATTAAGTTGTCCGGAGCAAATGGAGTAATGATCGGTCGAGCGGCATTGGGGAGACCTTGGTTACTTCGCCAAATAATGGATTTTATTCACGAAGAAAAAACAACTCAATCCCCAACACTTGAGGAGCAATTTAATATTGTAATGCAGCATTTTTCCGATACTCTGGAATTTTATGGCGAACTTCATGGTATACGAATGTTCAGAAAACACTTTTGTTGGTATAGTAATAGCCTATGTGGTGCATCTAAATTTAGGGAAACGATCAACAGGAGCGACGACATTTCGTTTATAAAAGATTGTGTAAAAGAATTCTACGAAAGTAATTTTGTGAGGAATCGTTTTGGGGAGTGTGATGCATGCTGACTAAGAAAAAACCTGAATTATTAGAAGATGGCTTATCTAGTATAATCAGAAAGAATCTGGAGAGATATTTCGATTCTCACGAGGAAAGCGTCATTACACCTGGACTATATAATCGTGTCATCAATGAAGTCGAGCGCATAGTGTTAGAAGTTACACTGAACCGTGTTAATGGTAATCAGCTAAAGGCAGCAAAAATACTCGGAATAAATCGCAATACACTTCGCAAAAAAATGCAACGAATAAATCCAGAGAATAATGATAGCTAATACTACGATAAAAAATATTACGCTTTTTTTCAAAAGAACTGGCGTGCGAAATTTCTTAACGTACTTGTTTTTCGCGCTATCGATGGTTTCCTGCATTTCTACGTACGTGCTGTTGTCGAAGTCAGAGCTATATAGTGAGAGCTCACATGAAGTAATATCTATTTTATACTGCGATATTGCTTTCATATTGATTCTATTACTATTTAGTAGCCATAAGATATACGAATTCTGGTCGAGACGACACACAAAAGGATCGCGGTTATCATTCAGATTCATGGTCGTTTTTTCGCTGTTATCCGTGATTCCATCCGTGTGCATGAGCCTTTTTTCTGCGTTTTTCTTTCACAGTGGGATCGAATCTTGGTTTAACGAGCGGAATAGAACGGTTCTGCGGGAATCTTTAAACGTAGCCAATTCGTATCTTGACGAGCACAAGAAAAATACACGCAACGAGTGTCTTACAATTTCCAAAATAATCGACTATCACGTGGAAAGCGTGTTTGATCTCTACGAAAACAATCTCGATCGCGATCGTTTTTCCAAAATAATTGGGTTTCAGTTGGACGATCTCTGCGTTATAAAAGGAATAAATTCGGCAATACTATTGAATTCGTCGCTAGATATAATTGCCCATTCCAAATACAGTGTGGCGTTGCATTTTTTGAATATTGGGAACGGAGAACTCATCAAAAATGTAAATGAAAAAAATTCAATGATTCTCGATATAGAAGGTAATGATGACAAGAACATAATTGCGGTTTCATCATTCAAAACCCGCAATGGCGAGTCCATGTATCTGATAATAGAAAAGAATGTGGACTCAAAAATTGTATCAAATGCGCAAAATGCAAAAAAGGCCCATAACGAATATTACAAACTGCTGGAAAATCGTGGTTCACTTGAGATTGCATTTATATTTATGTTTCTGATAGTTGGAGTATTGCTTCTGGTGGCGTCCATAGTTGTGGCCATATTATACTCCTGGAGAATTGTGAGCCCCATAAGCAATCTAATAGATGTTTCGGAAAGCATCATTTGTGGAGACGCAACCGCACGCGCAAAAGAAGGAAGCTCCTACGAAGAAATCTCTCTTCTGATAAAAACATTCAATGAAATGGTTAGGCAGGTTCACGAGCGAAAAGAGGACTTGTTAAAAATAAACACTCAATTGGACGAAAGAATGAAGTTCACCAGTAGCGTATTAGCAGGAGTTTCGTCCGGAGTAATCGGCATAGACAACAATGCGATTTACATATGGAATAACGCGGCCGAAAAGTTACTTAACAAGAAGATTGTTTTTGGAGAGCACATAGGCAATCTCATTCCGGAAATCGAGGATTTAATGTTAGAGGCATACAATAAACAATTTGTGGAACGCGAAATACAATATAGAAAAGATAACGAATATTTATTGTTCTCGATAAAAATAGAAAACATCGAATTTTCAAACAGCTATTACAATAGATTCGTGATAACATTCGGTGACATAACCAATGTGGTTATGGCGCAGAGAAGGGTTGCCTTTACAGAAGTGGCGCGTCGCGTCGCTCATGAAATAAAAAATCCTTTGACTCCAATCCAGCTTTCGGCAGAGCGCCTGAGGCGCAAATATATTTCACAAATATCCACTGATTCCCACATATTTTCCGAGCTTGTGAACACCATAATCCGCCAGGTAGGCGACATAAAGAGGCTCATCGATGATTTTAATTTTTTCGCTCGGTTGCCTGAGCCGATACTTCGGGTATGCAATGTTTACGAGGTCTGCAAACAGGCGGTCTTCCTCATGGAAAACGCTACAAATGGCATTGAGCTCATCTTCATTCATGAAAAAGAGCTGTACGAAACAAAAGCAGACGAAAGACTTTTACATCAATCAGTTGTAAATCTAATTCAAAATTCCATAAATGCCTTGAATACGATAGATAAAGAGAGTAAAAAAATATTTGTTACCATAGATGAGTCAGAAGAATATATTGCGGTGTCTGTTGAGGATAACGGTCCTGGGCTACCCAAGGGAAAGATGGAGTCGCTGGCTACTCCTTATTTCACATTAACACCAAAGGGAACTGGATTGGGATTGACGATCGTAAAGAAAATAGTACAAGATCATGGAGGAGAATTGTTGTTTGAGGAAAGTAAGTATGGTGGCGCAAAAGTTACTTTATCGATTCCCTATAAATAGTTGGTAAAAAGCAATATGGCTAATGAAATCAATAACGTACTAATCGTAGATGATGATCCTGAAGTCAGAAAGTTGGTGGCAGACGTTCTGGCAGACGAAGGATATGCCGCCCGTGTTGCCTCCAACGAGCACGAAGCGTTTGCGCATTTCAAAAAGTGCGTACCGGATGTGATATTTCTGGATTTGTGGATAGGAGAAGAAGAATCCGCTGGCATAAAAATTCTGGAAAAGCTCAAAAGACTAAACGACGAGGTACCCGTAGTAATTATATCGGGGCACGGAACGATAGATGTCGCTGTACAGGCAATCCAAAATGGAGCATTTGATTTTATAGAAAAACCATTTGTAATCGAAAGACTACTGATAACATGCCAGAGAGCCATAGAAACGTGCAAATTAAAAAGAGAGAATATGTACTTGAAAAATAGCAGACTCGACTCTGAAATTTTCAGTATTGGAACTTCTCAGTTTGCTGCCTCAATAAAATCGGTTATAGAAAAAATAGCAGCCTCCAACAGCCGAGTATTTATAGATACTCCGGTTGGCACCGAAGCAGATGTCATTGCCTACAATATTCATCAAAAATCCAGTAGAAGCGATCACCAATTCGTTTACGTGAACTGTATCTCTGGAAACGCCGGAAATTTTGAGAATGAATTCTTTGGAACTGATAAGTCCTATGGAAAATTAGAAAAAGCAAATGATGGAACATTGTTTCTCGAAGAAATCGACAAATTACCAAAGGATCTGCAGCGTAGATTTCTATCCTTTTTGAAAGATGGAAAGTATACGTGCGGCAATAGAGTCGTATATGTGGATACGCGCATAATTTGCAGCTCCAGTGGCGAAAATATGAAAAAAGTCATTGAGAACAACACCTTCAGCAGTGAATTATTCTATCGCCTAAAGATTTCCGAGGTGATAATTCCTCCGCTAAAAGACAGAAGGGAAGATATCATTCCAATTATCAACTATTATCTGTCGAAAGCCGAGCGTTTTTTTGGATTACAAACAAAAAGATTCTCAGAAAATGCACTTGTGGTTTTGCAGTCATACGATTGGCCCGGCAATGTCCATCAGGTAAAAAATGTTGTGGAGAGCAGTCTGATAAACGCCAGTGATTACATAGGGATCCGCATGGATGAGCATGTTCTGCCTCCTGAACTTACTTCCAGCACCAAAGATAAATTCGACTCTCTTAATGCTGCAAAATTCATAACTTTACCATTGAAAGAGGCAAAGGAACGTTTTGAGTCTGATTATTTGATGGCGCAGGTCGAGCGTTTTTCTGGCAATATATCCCAGACAGCCAATTTCATAGGAATGGAGCGTTCTGCACTTCATAGAAAAATGAAGGCACTAAATCTTCAATGTAGAAAGAAAACAAAACCGCAGTAGGTATAAATGAAGATATTAGTCTTGGGAGCTGGAGAAGTTGGACGTGGTATTGCGAATCATCTGTTTAATCATGATGAGGAAGTAACCATAATTGAAAAATCTCCGGAAGTTGCAGCAAAGATAAGGGGATCTTCCGGCGTTAATGTTGTCGTCGGCGACGCCATGGATATTGATGTCCTAAAAGAAGCAAATGCCGAAAACGCCAACTATGTGATAGCAACAATGACCATGGATGAGCAAAACATCATTGCATGCAAACTTGTTGGATCATTGTTCAATGCCCAAACTAAAATCGCCCGCATCAGATCAGATAAATTTTTACATATAAACACATTTGAATTATTTCTAAAAGAAAATTTCGATGTGGATGTGATCATTCAGCCTGAATCGGAAATAGCCAACGTTATCAGTGACATAGCTGGCGTAAGCGGAGCATTTGACGTCGTAAATTTAGAAAGTTCAGTAATTATCGGATTGCGGTGTCGAACTGGCGCAGAAGTTCTCAATACCACCTTTAAACATTTCAGGGGAATAGTAAATCTCGATGCATCTGTCCTAACCATAACCAGAAATGGAAAAACATTCTTCCCAAAAATAGACGATGTATTGATGGATGGAGATGAAATTTATTTGGCCACAAGCAAAGCGCACATGCATGAAGCATTGCGGCTATTCGGCTATAACCAGAAAAACAAACAGCATATGCTGATAGTCGGCGGCAATAAAGTCAGCATATCAGTAATAAAAACAATGCAGGCAAAAAATCCAGAGCTCGACATCACTTTGTTGGAAGAATCCATAGACCGCGCCGAAGAAATCGCGCAAAATTTTCCAGATATAACAACGAGTTATGGAAATTCTCAGAATTATGATTTTCTTCGAGAAATTAGTACAGAAATGGATGTGGCGATTGTTCTGGCTGGGAAAGAAAAGACCAATATCCTATCTTCGTTGTTTTTGAAGGAAATCGGAATCAAAAGAGTCATCACATTGGCCAAAAATCACAGATACGACATACTACTGCCGATCAGCGCAGGGTGCTCCGTCATTAATCCAAGTGTAATCACAATTGAGACAGTACTGCACATGACTGTGAAAGGCAGAAATATCAAGTCCGTAACAGCTTTGAAAGGTTGTATCTCCATGTTTGTGGTAGAGGCAGTTGTAACCGAATCCTGTTCACTCCTGGGCGACAGAGTTTTATGCATGGGATTGGACGGCAAAACAGCTCCTATTTTTCTGATAAGAGATGAAACCATAATACTTGCCGAAAAAAATCCGATTGCCTCCATCGGAGACACAATAATTATCGTCGTCGAAGGGAATTCCATAAAACATATCGAAAAGATGTTCTCCTAGTGTGATGCTGCTGGGCTCGTTGAGTGATTTTCTATCGGCTGAAATGTATACGAACGCTATCATCGTACCAAGTGTGCAGATCAGCACATAAAATTACTGAAATGCACCAGAAATGTTTAGAAAGTCAGTCTTTTTTGAACTTCTCACGAAGCTCGCGTACCTTGGTTAGCATATATAAGCTACTGTCGCGAGCCTTAGCAATATGATCACCAACGTAACTTTTATCAACGACAGCAGATTCAGCAGCGTCACGAGCAACACTCCATTGCTCTAAAAGCACATTAATACGTTTATCAAGTGCTGCGATATGTTCTTTCGGTAACTTATCTTTATTGTCACATAGCGTGCATATTACACCAAAATTACCTTTTTCTATACACTGTATAGGTATCCACCGAAATTGACTTTTGAAAAAAAATCTAGCATACCCACAGATCTCAAAATCGGCAAGAACAAGCAGGCATAAGTCGTACGGAAGCTCTCGCAAGCGATTAATGTTTATTGGTGGCAAAGAATCCCAAACGCATCTTTGCGTACTCCACCTACGGCAATACAAACGAACGTTAAGAAGCTCTCCTTTGCAGAAAGCCTGCTCCTGCGGATCTAAAACAGGATTATTGCATTTGTCGAGGCATGCGTCGAAAGACATGTCCATAATAAGCGCTACCTTTTCTTGATTTTTATCTTTCCACTTTGGCGTGCAATTTGGATAAAATAACGAAAGAAATTCACGGGACCAACTGTACCCAACATCACTACTAGAGAAGTCATCATTTCTGTAGAAAATTTTCTTTGCACATTCCAAACACAACTCTAACTTTCCCATCATCATTCTTCATGATCTTTGCTAGCTTAAGGATGACGTCTCGATTCATTCCAAGGAATCCATTCCTGACTTCTTCCATTGCACATGACGACGCAGATATCAACACGCTCGCACATAACACTACCATAGTGACTCTTTTTATAATACACCTCCAGGTTGCAATGATATGCTATAGCACCAGTAACGATTGGTCAACCCACAGACACAATGAGCAGGGCGGCCTCATGGTGCGTCCAGCGAAGCTGCTGGAATACAGTTGTAGATAGTCCAACACGGTAAAGATTAGCAATCAGCCGTTATCGAGTCCTTGGAGCCGAAGCAGTAATGTTAGGTTTAAGCGTAGGACAGAAAGTAAGAGAGTCTGAATACTTGCTCCACCCCTTATTGATAGCTTTGTTTTGCCTGCAAAATAGTTTTATAGACTCTAAAATATCAAGGATTGCGGATTCTCTAACTTTGCTTTTTGGCTCTTGGTTTTTGTCGTTTTTTGATGTTTGGTGTGTTTTTGCAGCCGTTTAGTTGCATTTTTTTCATATATCTACCATCAAAATAAGCATCCAAAAATTGAATTAGAAAATCCAGTTATGCTGAAAAACCAAAGGACACTAGAGAGCTTTTTGCGAAAATCACTGAAATTTCACCAAAATTGATCGCGGAGTGGAGCAAGGCATGAAAGCGGTGTTGTTATCTGATAAAGGGTGGAGTTACAGAGATATTGCCGAAGCACTATTTTTGGACGGAGAAACAATCAGCAAGCATCTCGACGAATATTGCAGAGAGAAGAATTTTAGATCGTTGGATAATTGTACGAAATTGCTCGACGATCTAATTTATGTTATAGATAAGGCACATAGCTGATGGTAGTAATCAATGGACCTGTTGCGTAACATTCCTCTGTTGTGCCTTTTTGTCGTCGGTGCTTGCAGCACACGCGTTTCATCACTATCGGATCCAACGTCATGTTGGCCTAAAAAATCCTCCAACATAGTCGGTTACGCAACAGGTCCAATCAATGTTCTTTTTTAACAAGTTTTGTGTTGGACTTTCCTATGGCACCTCTTTTCCACTTACCATAGTGATTCTCGATTACTGGCTGAAGGAATACGGCGTTTCCAATAGTACGATCGGACTTTTTACGTTGCTTCATCTATTGTTCACACTGAAATTTCTGTGGGCTCCTACGATTGATAATACTGATATTCCGTATTTATCAAAATTATTTGGACGGAGAAAAAGTTGGGTGATCATCAGCCAATTGACTCTGATTTTTGGTACAGTGTGCATGGCACATATGGATCCAAATTCAAATATTGGAGCGCTAATGTTTTTCGCATCGCTGATATCGTTTGCAGATGGATGTCAGAATGTTGCTCTTTATCCCTATCAAATATTGGGTGTATCCAGAGAAGATCTCGGATATGTTGCTGGAATAATAGGCTTTGGGCACCGTATAGGTGGTATTTTCACGAAATTCGTTACATTGCACATGGCTCATTTCTTCGATTGGACTATAGCCTATGAATCTGCAGCATTTCTTATATTTTTATGCATGATTTTCATATTATTGGCCCCCAACCCTGAATCATCCGGTGATGGCGATGAATGCAAGAATCTTTCGACTTTTAGCATTATAAAAAAAATCATCAAACAGATTATAGAAGGACAAGATGGCATCTATGTGCTACTGATTTTGATCATGTATAAAGCAGCACCTTTCATGATCCAAAAGATGTCGCGTCCATTCTGCCTTGAAATAGGATTTACAAAACTCGAAATAGCCAATGTAGTTCAGCTTTTGGGATCGATTTCTATGATAATAGGAGGATTTATCGGTGGATTTCTGGTGAATAAAATCGGCACACGAAAAACGATGCTATATGTCGGAATTCTGCGCATGATGGCGTCTTATCTGTACATCTTACTGTTGGCATATGGCCCAAACACCAATGTATTAGGCATTGTGGTATTCATCGAAGGAATAATGGAAGGCGCAGCTGCAGCTGCATTTCTGGCATTCTTCTATGAATTGTGCTCCGTAGGATCCCAGTACGCATTGCTCAGCGCCATACGCGAATTAGGCGGCTTATTATTTTCATCCGTCTCAGGAATACTTGTGGATATGGTTGGCTGGCTCAACTATTTCATTATTGTTCCAATACTTTTTCTGCCAAGCCTATGGATACTATACAAAGGACCCAAAAATAGATCTATTGCTTCAATCCCTAACTCCGCATCAAGTTAGGTCGCCTACGTCAATTTTCTTAAAGATTCCTTGAGTTTTTTTTGTCATTTCGGATCGATGCCAGAGACCGTTGATTTTGAGTTGATAAATAGCTTTGGCGGTTTCGATTATATCTTTGGGCGAAGATTTTGTTAACATTTTGGCATTTTTCAAGCGATCGTACAACTTGTAGTAGGCGATCATTGCGATAAAATTGACGAGAATCCATCCCTCTAGCACGAATCTATTTTGCATGTAAGTTTTATCAGCTCCCAGAAAATTCTTGTAACTATCAAACATCATTTCGATTTCGTTGCGCTGTTTATACGCCTCGTATATTTGCTTGGCAGACTGCGGTGAGGTTGTATAATGAACCAGGGTCAATGTTCCAAATGTATGCAACCTTTGATGGTATCCATCGATGGAATATTTCTCTGGGTGTGTTTCGATTCTTTGCAGATAATCCTGCTCTTCTTCGACACGCAGCCTTTCGTCGAGGAATGTCGTGTATTTTCTTCCGGCATTTTCGTACTCGTAGTACCAAATTATTCGATTCTGATATATGA
>BNWK01000031.1 GCA_025998775.1 Alphaproteobacteria bacterium
TCTGATCTGAGGTAGAAACTGACATTGTATTCCGGTGCGTGCTGCCGAAACATTGGTACAACAGCCGCAAACCCTCTCTCGCCGTCTCCTTTGAAATAGATTGGCTTGCCATCGGTTGCGAATTCGGTACAAATTGATTCAAGTGCCCCAAATATTAGTAGTTAGGTATATGCATAAAAAAGATCTGAGGTCGGTTTTTCGTTAAATTTTTGAGAAAGTCAGTGCAAAACACACTAATTTTCGGAAAAATGCCCGCAAAAAGGCTAAAATCGGACCAAACTTTAGCCTCAGAAATAGGGTTTCTGAAATGTTGGCAACATCCAATTTTAGCAATTTGCAGACCTCAGAGCTTTTTAAAAACCAGTAAAAACACGAACATTAACGCAAAACACCAACGCAAACACCAATTTAATCACCAACGTAATCATTAGTGCAACCACAAACGCCCGCATGAAAACCCCTTGTGTCAAAAATAATGATACAAAAAGATGTCAAAATTAATGACACTGGTTTTGTTTTGTTTTATTTTGTTTTGGATTTTTCTGCTTGGCATTAGCGCACACCCCCAAGTAATTTTGTCCTTGTCTCGTCCTCGCCCATAATTGGTTTACTCTTTCCATTCTTTTCAACTCGATTGCCGTCGTTGTCGTACGAGGCCACATCTATCCTGCTATATATATCATCAATTTTGTCCTTGATTTCGTCATTCTGTTCCACAACATCATCGACCCTTTCATCGATACTCACATCAATTTCATGAAGCCGTTCCAATCTACTTTCTATATCCCTGAAATCAGCATTCATGTCCACCATTTTTTCATACATTGCCTCATTTTGCTCAACTACCAAACTTATGAAATTCATCATCTTTATTTCACTACTGTCTTCATCACCTTTACTTACGCTGTCGTCGTCGTATAGTGCCTGTACCAGTTTTTGCATCAGCGTTTGGGCTTTCTTTTGGGTTTGTTCTTTCGCTTCCTTCTCCGCGTGTGTCTGAGCCAGTGATTGAATTAACTCCTCCATTGATTGTGGTTCCTGATACCGTTCATTTTCGCGCTCTTTCTTCTCATCAAGTTGTCTTTCTTCCCTGAGTTTCTGCTCTCGTTTTTGTTCCTCTTCTTTGATCCTCAATTCCCGTTTTAGTTCATCCTCCCTCATTCTGAACTCTTGCTTCTGCCTTTCCTCTTTCATCTTGTCTTCCTCCTCTTTTGCGGCCAGGGCGTGCATCAGTGATTCCGAGTACTTTTGTGCTTGAACTTCCGCCTGCTTCTGGGCAATCTGCTGCGCGTGATTTCGTGCAAGTGAGAGTACCTGGTCCTCAAGGCTGGCGTTCTCTCTTGAAGTTGGAATTAATGCTCGTGTTAGTTTTCTCACCGGCGTTCGAGCTGGTGATTCATCATCGATATCTTCATCTGCGTCCGCGTCTATAATTCCTTCAACTGGTCTCGCAAACACTTCTGGCTTTCTACTGCTTATGACAGCATTGGGTTGTGTTGGAAGACTTTGCTGTTTATCTTCAGCGTTTTTCTCAAGTGATAGGTATCCATTTCTTTTTACGTACTTATAGCCTGGTACGTGATACACGTCGTTCAAGTCCCTTGTGTTTGCGTCTTTATGTATCGTTTTGGTGTTTCCCAGAACTCGCCTGACTGAGTCCACACCTTTGGGGTCTTGCTTTAATACATCACCAATTTCCTTTAATAATTGAGTCATTACCACTATGTTCTTTCAAACTTTTCGCGTGACGTTTCAAATGTTTTACGTGCCGTTAAAAAAATAAATGTTCATTTAAGTTTCATCTCCGTTCCTGTTTCATTTATTCTTCATCCTCGCTCCATTCTCGATACCTCCACACCTCGTTTTTCTGCTCAAGTGTTATCACTTTTGTAGCCATCATGTATCTCACCAATTGAATCAATGGCGTTCTCAATCATGATACGCGCACATTCCATAGACCGTGACATATAACTAAACAACATCGAGTTGTAGCGTATCTGCATTTTTTGATATAAGAAATTTTGAATTGCTTGCTTCAAAAAATGGGATAGGGCGTTGGAAAAGTTCAGACATTTGAATATATCCACCAACTGATATGAATTGAGAATCTATCGAAGGAAAAAACGTGATAATTTCGATTACTCCAGGATCGATAGAACTTTCATATGTTATAATATATACTTTCTTGCCAAAATAAGTCTCACCAGTCTCTTGTGCTGTTGATGTAGGATCTACTATTTTTCGATAACCAGGAATATCTGCTTTTCCATATACGCGGAGATTTGTTGTTTCAGTGCCGACCCTTCCAATTCTTGCTTCACCGAGAACTTCCAATGCACCGTCAAAAATGTCATTACCGATTGTAGCTTTACCATTTATAGTGATTTTGCCATCCAAGTTATTTCTGTTACCCACATTAATCATATCATGAGCAACTGTCAACTGCTGCCAAGTCATGTCTTCACCTGTAACGTTACGTTGGGCATACAACATAGCTTCCTCAATACCGTTGGCATTATTGACGTTCGATAATTGAAAACTTGTGTCTATTCCGTTGCTGAGATCACGTTTGTAGAAGCGTGGTGTACCGAGTTCATTTATTATTCCATACGCATTAGTAGCATTTCCTGTAAAATCGTCTTGCACAAACGATTTGAACGTTTTTCCAGCTATAAGTGTTTCCTCTCCGCAAACTAGATTTTGCACTTCTTTATCGGGTTGTATCGGATCACCAACACTTAGTGAACCACTAACTACTGTGTTTTGGTTAGCACCTCCTAAGACAATTATGTTAGCTTCAGTGTTCGAAATATAGGTGCCAACTGCAACACTACTTGCTCCATCAACTGTGTTGTTATAACCAAACGCACCAGCACCAGCAGCATTTATTGTGTTATAGTTTCCTACCGCAAACGAGGACTCAGCTGTAATACGGTTACCTCGTCCAAACGCAACATCACTACCACTACCAATTATATTGTTGTAGTTTCCTACTATAGACGAGGAGTCACCTGTAACGTTGTTCTCCTTACCAAGTACATTAGTATCACTTGACGTAATATTGTTACTTTTTCCTACCACAAAACTTTGTGCTCCACTGACTGTATCATTAATGCCAACTGATACGCTACCATCACCTGTGACAGTGCTATCAGTACCTAAACATATGCTTTTCAGCCCTTCACCTGCATGCTTGCCATCAATTCCTACTTCGTTCAAGAACAATTGCTTGTCTCCACCACTTGCGCCAATATTCAGATTGCCAGTGACTACTGTGTTTTGGTCCGCACCTCCTAAGACAATCGTGTTATTCCAAACGGCTGGAATTTCGTTTCCGATTGCCACACCGTTATTACCATCAACTCTGTTTTGATATCCAAAGGCGTAACTTTTTCCCCCGTAGACTTCGTTCCTGTTTCCGATTACAGCACTATTTGGTGCATCAATTGTGTTGCTATCGCCAAACGCACTACTGTCAGCATCAACTATTTCGTTAGAGTTTCCCACTGCAAACGAGGATGTGCCTGTTACATAGTTGCCCCGACCAAGCGCAACACTTTCATTTGACGAAACAGTGTTGTTATTACCAACTACTGTGCTACCTTCACCTGTGACAGTGCTATCGCTGCCTAAACTTATGCTATTCTCACCTTCACCAGGATGACCACTATCACCAGTGATTTCATTTCCGTTCAAGTACAACTTTTTATCACTACCGCTTACACCAATGCTCAGATTTTCTTCAAGTGTTGTTCTTCCATAGACTTTGAGGCTCTCGTTAGTCGAAGGGGCATTACCTGCATTTCCGTAATAATTTCCTCCTATGACTACTTTCGGTTGATAATTCATAGGTTGGATAAGCAACGGTTTACCCATCCATAGTCGAAATCGAAAGTCCTCCCTCTGATGAACCGCTAACGCTTGGTACTGACAAACTTCCACTGATTATTATATTATCTTGATCTATCCCTCCGATGACAATTTTGTTATCTCCTACGCATTCTACTCCATTCCCAAATGCCATACTGTTCAGCCCATCAACAGTACTAGCAGTCCCGAACGCTGAAGAATCAGCTCCTATCACATGATTTCCACGACCGACAGCAATTCCATTACGTCCTGTAGCTGTACTATCGTATCCCAAAGCTATGCTGTATGTTCCTTCACCAGCGTGATTGCTATTACCCCCACCGCCGAGTCCTTCAACGATATCTGGATGCACTTCTAATTTGATTCCATCACGTGTATTCTTTATTAAAACCGAATCTGAGCTCTGTAAGTTCACCACACCTGATTTGCCGTTAGTCGATTCGACGATTGGTATGCCTCTGTTGATTGCATAAGCGTATGTCATTTATGTAAAAATAAAAATTCATTTATGATGTTACCAACAGAAGTTCTGCTCGTGCTCCATTTGCTTTTTCAAACTCGGTGTGGTAATCTGAGACTGTAACAGTGATATTTTGCAGACCTCCGTAAGTGCCATCGTGTGTGTCCCAGCATCTCCATGTAAAAGTTCCGCCATGATTTGCGTCGCTCGCTGTTGTGAGAAACAAACCTTTTTCGCCAGTGTTGTTCAATACTTCAGTCGTACTTAAGTTTCCATCAAAATTTCCTATAGTTCCTGTATCTCCTTTATCTCCTTTATCACCCGTATCTCCTTTATCGCCTTTATCGCCTTTTACTCCTGTATCTCCTTTATCTCCTTTATTGCCTTTTACTCCTGTATCTCCTGTATCTCCTTTATCACCTTTATCACCTTTGTCTCCTTTAGGGCCTTGTGTTCCACTTCCACCTGTAGATTGCAACGTGATGTACGCGCCTTTGTTATCAACAATCATGGAATCATCAGCAGCTTTTATCGTGATTACGCCAGATTTGCCATTGACAGATTCGACGATGCGATTCATTTCGTATGCACTAAAGATTAGGAATCATCAACAAGTAATAGTTCTAGTTCACAAACGAAATCGATTGGAGATGCCTTAGTGCTATCTACAAATGAATGCCATGGACGAAGAAAGAATTGAATTTCTCTAATGCTTTCATTGGTTATATCGAATTCCTTTACGCTGCTGTAATTGTTAACCATCATCACAAATCCTTCTTTTCCGACTTGACGCATCACCCTTCGATAAATAGCAGGTGCAGTGCTAGTCAACATGACTATATTTGCGTTAGTCACGATATTGCTGAACAGCCGATATCCAGGATTGAGTGGCACTGGATCACTGAAAACGTAGTCTTCTTGATTGACCCAATTGACGGTTGCACCTAAGACTCTCACTATTTTCCTGTATTTGGGCAGGCCGTTAACAAACCACATTGGTAGAGATTCAGTAGCAATTGGTTGATCTGTGAGCAATAATTCTCCTCCAACTAATCCATGCGGATGCGTAAGTGATGGAGGAATTTGCGTTGGATTATCAAAGGGCGGCTCTTCGGGATACACCGGATCTGGTTTAGAATTATCGCTTGGATATATATCGACGTGAGACTGAACTGTAAAATACTCTTTTTGAACAACAGTCATTTCTCTAACGTTAAAAAAATAGATCGAAACAAGTCATAGAAATAATACAAATGACTTATTTCTACCCGAAAAAGAAATCGTATGCCTTCTGTTTTGCTTTGCGTTCTGCTTTACGTTCCGCTTTTTCTTTCTTTCGCTGCTCAGCCGCCGCTTTTCTTTTCGCTTTATCTTCTTTCCAATACTGTTTCCATTCTTTGCTTCCAATATCTAACGACCACCATTTTGGCGCAAGTTCATCAATAACAGTTCTCATCCAAACACTAGGTTTTAAGTGCTTGACTCCCTCCATTTTCTCCTCTTCTTTCACTGCACGAGCTGCTTTAAAGCCACCCGTTATTATTTTTTCACCGACGTTCAAGCCAACTCCGATTGCTGTTCCAACACCGGGAAACATTCCTGCAATTCCTGACGCTACACCTGTGGCATCGTCAGCGATTTTCATTGCGTTATCGAATGTTACTTTTCCATCTTTCTTTGCATTAGCGATATCAAATCCTAAACTAACACCGGATGCAGCAGCACCAACAGCACCGAGTACAGGACCAGCCGCTTGACCGATTTCACTTGCAGTTGTCGCTAATGTTGACAAAGTTTCAGGCACAGCCAGACCAATACCGCTTGCCATTTCGACTGCTTTCGATCCTTTAGAAATGATACTTGCACCGACGCCAATACCAGAATTTACGTCACCTATAGTATCTGAGATATCCCTAGCATCAGCATAAATGTTCTGTTTCTTTACGCTTGAACTGCTTTGCGGTTTCGTCGGCGTTCTCATTAGCGATCCTATTACGCTCGGTGATAGACCTAATGTTGAGTCGTTATAGACAATCTTCGGTTTTTTCAATGTTAATTCTACATCATCATAAGGATATTTTCACTTCACACTTCTGAGTATCAAATCGTTTTTACTATATTGACCGACCATTTAAGTAAAAATAAAACAACGATAATTAACGTGACGAACTTGCGAGTCTCGCCATTACATCAGGATAATGTTTGCCCAATGTCTCGTTCCATCCTGCTGATATTTCATAAGTCGGTCGCTCTGTCGTGCTGAATAACCAGAAGCTATCAGAGACAATCGCTAATATTGGCGCTGTGTGATTGTGATGAGCCGCATCATCGGTCTTATCGTTTTCAGCATTAAGGTAATAGTAGGTGTCTCCGCCTGTTTTGTGCTCTGAGTCTTCGATTCGTTGCACTTGAGGACTACCAGTAAGTGTTATAGATTCGTTTGTTGAATTGACGGGATCGGCGAAGAATGTATTAGAGCTCTGACGCTCGAGATTGAATATCATTAGGAAATCAGTGTCATCTTCACTGCAACGCTGTCTCATTGGATAATACGGACAAACTTTTTTCAGATATGAGTTCTCAAATGATTGCGTTGGACATAGAATTGTGTCGAGAGTGCATGATTCCCACTCCATTCTGTAGAACTCAGCGCTTGAACTATTGCATCCTTTTTGCGGGAAATTGCGATTCAATAGCGTCAACATCAGGTGATGATATTCAGGATTTCTAAAACAAGTTAGATCATTTGGAGTGCGCGGAAACAGACCAATAATCTCCTTTGCACTATTGAGTCCAGAAGCGGATGGACCAGTACTGAATGCTTGAATGAAAATTCGCTCACTCGGTACAACAAATGGAACACCAGCGTAATACTGAGCCAACGCTTGCTTTACTGAATCTTTCAACGAGAATCCCATAACTGTGGACGCAGCCGAACGAGTAATGAGACAATCAGGATCCATACGCATAGGTAAGCATGGATAACTCCCCATAAATCCTTTAGTGCCACCATAATCAACTGCATAAACATGACCTCTAACCATGCCTTGCACGCGCGCTTGAGTGAATCGACGACTGAAGTAGCGATCACGGACGATTGTTTCGAGATTCTGTACAGTCTGTTCAGCCATGGTATACGTTGCATCATTTGCAGTAACGACGAATTTATATCTAACTCTTTCGGCTAGGAATTTCTGAGGGTCAGTGCTGGCCCACACCAATGCATTCGGATTGACCTTAATTACGAGCGAAAGATCGCCGAAGAGAGCATTAGGGAATAAATTGAATCCTTGCAACGGCAAAAGCATGTCCAAGCCAATCGTAACAGGGAATTGAATATGAATTCGGTGATTCTCCGCAGTAAGTTGTGCTCTCAGTTCGGTATACGTCAAATATATTCCACAGACACTTTCATCGCCTTTCACAACGTCTTCCCACAGCGAATATGAACCATGTTTATTCGATTTCTCAATCTGTGGTTTCATTTGATTATACAGAAATGATTCGATTGTAGCGCGATTCTGCATCGTTGTTCCGATATCTACACCGTCGTGTTATAATTTGTATGAATCAATGCAGTCAGTTGCGTTCTTGAATCCAACGAATAACAAATCGAGATCTTCAATGCACTTGGTAACGACGTCAATATAGCCACCTCCAACGTCCAAGAAAAACGCATCAAAATCGTTATCAGGAACCCAAACATTCAACCAAACATCGAGCCAAAGTGTGAAGAAAGATCGATGAAATTCGACAACATCTACGTTAGAGTTTGTGAGAGGAATGGTGATTTCAGTGGGTTGCGTATATGGTTTCGGCGATGTACTCTCAACGCTCAAGTAAGAATATTTGCCGATTCCTTCGACAACACCGAGCTTTGGATCGAATTTCTGTAAAAGCTGATTGACGGATCCAACTTCGTTTAACGCTAAAATCTTGTGCAAGTTGTTTTGCATTGTTTATATTTAGATAAAAAATAAAAAAATAACGATAGACAAACGAATCTGTAGTGTCAAAACTTAATCGAGTTCTTCAACGTATGAGCCGGTGTAAGTTTCGTCGCCCGATGGCAACGCTTTCAACTCAATTCTGGGATGCAAATCAGTGGGTCGTTTCGCAAACTTTATTCCATCTGGGATCTTATTTTTACGGTATTTATCATATTTACCTGTCGCTACATTTTTGATGATATCACCAACACCGAAGTCGTCTCCTCGTTCATTATAATCAGCAGAAAGACCTTTAGCGATAGCACCAGCCTTTCCAATCCAGTTCAATCCTTTACTAATTCCAGTACCGAGTCCAGGAATTGCCATGTCTAGTGCAGGCGTTGCGAGTCCTGCTAAGCCTTGAACAAAATCCGAATCAGCGAAATCACCTAATTTGCTTACAACGGGAGCAACGTATTTTGCAGCTTTACCTTTCAGCCAGTTGAGTCCGTTTTTGATTTTCGCGTAAATGCCAACCATTATTTATTCTTCATTAAAAATTTTACTTCAACGAATACAAATGAATATTTTTAGCATTAGTGAAATGGAAGTTTCGCAGTATAGTCAATGGCAATTAAGACAATTAACGAAAGAGGACTTGATTGCATTTGCAGCATGGAAATTACAGTGCGTTATCGATCGACCAGACGCTTACATCAACGAATATGATGAAAGTCGAATCCAACGTGTCATCGATGTGTTGAAAGAGAGCAGTGGCATCGGATCAGTTACAACTCTTCCTGTTGAAGACCTAATTAGCGGCGTAGTTCAGTTGGACGAATCGAAAGTGTATATCATAAGAAGGCGTTAATTTCAAAAAAAATATTTTCGTTCTTTTTATCCACATTAAAAATGACCCATCAAAAAGGAGAAATTGTGGAGTTCGCTGAAGAACCCAAAAAAGTAAATACATTAAGAAAATCGGAGTTGTACATTCCAATTTACGTTGCGAATGATCGCTTATATAAGCGATTGGAAAACGGTAAGTACAGATCGCTGGTGTTACAAACAAAAAGACCAGAATATAATCATTACTTTTTGCAAGACAAGAACAAGAAAAAACTAACGATAAACGCACATAAATTAGATCTGCTAACGTGGACTGAGCCCGACTATGAAGTATGAACTATTATTTTTATTTATATGAAATGTAACTGAGTTCATTAGCACCAAGTCTTGAGTTGAAACTTCAGAAACACAAATCTACTAATCTCGACAACACAAGCACGAACACAAACTCTATTATCGTCAACAACTTTTTAGATGGTAGAGGCTCACCGATGCCCCGTTCGCCAACTAACAGTCCACTGACGAGTCCTATAAGAATCCCAAGTAGACCAGCATCGCCGATTCATCGCGAACTTTCGCCGTTAACATCGCCATCAACGTCTATCATCGAAAAATTCAAGGACATGCTCATCGAATACCAAACTGAACTATTACTCAACGATTACGAACTGATATGCAATATAGCTGAACGCGGTAAAAATATTGTTATGCGTGAGCAACATTTAATCAACATTATCAAATGTCTAGAGCCAGAAGTCACTGATGTGGAAATCGATAAAGAAATCATTCAGGTATCTTGTCACCGTTGCGCATTCAAGAATCCACTATATTACAAAATCACCGCAATAGTACTGAATAAAACAAGAGACTTCACTACTTTAAACTACAAGGTGATTCTACAGAAACAGTACAACATTAGCCTTGACTATTGCATTTGAGCAAGCCGTTCAATTATCGCAGGTATCTCTCTATTTCTATCTTTAATCTTTACGTTATAGCACGGGTATTTCTTCATGTGTTTGCGTTTCATTAGCTTATAGAATTGAAATTCGTTTCTGAAGTACACATTGCATATCAGTCTTCCGCTGGCATTGTAGAATACATTAATCCAGTATCCGGGCTCAAGTTTATGTCTTCCGTAGTGTTTCAGTGGCCTTGACGTGCGAGGAATTGCATCCAAGAATTGAACAGGTTCGCCTTTGTTTGTGTGCCGATTCCGCTGATTTTGCGATCGAGTTACCCATCGCAGATTCGAAACTCTATTATCTAATTTGTCTCGGTTAAAGTGGTCAATTTGTGTATCATTTATTACGTCAGAACAATGCACCCACTGTCGGGCAATTATGTAATGTATTGGGAGAGGCGGAAGCATGTCGTCTAAGTTAATCTGTTTGTATCCGTTTGCGATGCTATTTGACGGACAGAACTTGTCCCGAACTCTGCGAATCTCATGTGGATAATCAACGCTAATTTCATAGTCTGTGTTCACTTTTAGTGGAATGAACTTATTGGTTTCGTCAAATAGCTGAACTAGCATTGCTGTTTTATGTTCGAGATAAAAAATTGAAAAGTTAAAAAAAGATCCCGTCCGTCCACTCTCGATGCTGTTAATTATTTTTGTTAATTGAATTTTTTATCCCTAATAAAAATGCCGAGGTATATCTACAACGCACAGACACTGACGGAATTACCTAACGGAAAATTGGTGAACTGTTATAATGGGAAAATGCTAGGAAGAAGCTACTACGTTTACGACAATAAACTCTATAAAATGATGAAAGATGGAAAATTTCGAGAGCTATGTCCGCAGCATAACCCTGACGATGCCTTTCAATTCTATTTCGTTAAAAATCTGAATGCAGGCAAAAGCAAAGTTAGTGTGAAGAAGTTGGCAGATACGACGTTCATTGATCCGTAAGTATAATATTTAACCGCTTAGTAAAGACGAACTCCTTGACTGATTTCGTAAACCACCGAATAAAGAAGGTGATAAGGGGAATCGATAAAGCAGAACAGCTGCAATCAGTTATTGACCCGGAATTGAATTTTCGACGCAATTCTATCAATCTGTACATTGGACGCAGAGGATCAGGAAAAACATTCAACGTTTTGAGAGAGCTAATAAAGCTATCTCAACTGCCTTACTTTGGTGGCTACAACAGCTTTATTTATTGCACGGATAAGACTAACGACGACACAGTAAAAGAACTACTTGGTCTAGTAAAGTTGAAAGTAAGAGTAGTCAGTTATGATAACATGAAAGTATTTCTCTCCGATCTCGTTGACGTGAAGGATGCATATCAGGAAGTTTTAGACAAAGGACTAATACACTCCGCGACTGAGAAATGCAAAAAGGATTTGATTAACGCCCTCGATCTGAGCTGTTTTGGTGAACCAACACCGGGAACTGTGATTCTTTACTATGATGCCATAAATATTTTCAAATCGCCGAAGAACAAAGTACTGCTTGATCTTTTGCATCAAAACAGACAACCACGAATCACCTATTTCCTATGTTTGCAAGACGCGTTTGCACTTCCGCCTCAAGTGAAGCGAAATTTAGATACATGTGTCATATTCGGAGGCTATAACGATACTCAAATGTTGTCAATACTGTTTAGACAATTGAATTCCTCAACGCAGAACAACCAAACAATTACACAAATATACTCTAAATTAAGCAACAGGGAAGGACTGATGTTTGATTATTTACCAACTGGCACTGCTGTTCGCATTATCGAAGAGTAACTGCGACACTCGCACTGACTTCGTCAGTGACCATCGAATATTTTTTAGCGAAACAATTTTTTTATTTTTATCATAAATCAAACCATGAGTAACTATCCAACAAATGTACAGCAGCAATTTCAAAACCAGATGTTGACTCAGTTTTCCCCGTTGGGCGATCCATTTGCACTACAACTTGGTCCTTTTTCATCATCATCATCTTCGTCGTCGCAGGGCTCAAGCTCAAGCGAAACTGCTGGAGCTTATCCTGCAGTTTCCTCAGCGTTTTCCAGTGCTGACAACAATCGTCTTGCACTCTTAGGTATTGGTGACAGACCGTTGAGCAAGAGATTTCAGAAAGATCCAAATTACAATCCGTTCGCTATAAGAGAAAGGACCGATCATGTTGGATACGGTGGTGTGAAGACTGATAGAGTGGCTGCAGTAAAGCAAAGTCCAGAATTTTCTGGAATGACTGATGCGCAAATCGCAAAAGTATTACATCTGGGTGCCCCGAAACGCACAGGAAATTTTGGTCGCACTGGAGTTACACGCGCTGAAACTCAGGCATTAGAGAATATCGCAGCACGTCATCATATTAAGATTGTACCAGAATTGAACGCCAGGCCTACTGCATTAACTTGGTTGAATAAGAAAAAGGCCGATGCACTGGCTATGAACGATCAAAAGGCATATAGCAAATGGTCAAATTATGAAGTTGCTGAAGAAGATTTGGATCACGATGCATCTACTGCCGATAACATCATCATTCGTAACAGCGATAATCCTAATGACGTCTTTGCAGTTGACGGAATGCGTGTCGTTGATAGAACTAAGTCACTGGTGAAAAGAGGTGTCTATGAAGAATTCCCGACTAAGAAAGAACGTACAGACAATAAAGACATTATAAACAAAGTCTATAAACGATATCTAAGAAAATATCTTACCCCAACCGACAGAGCAAGACATCCATGGAGTCCAGAAATGGCTCAAAGCATCAGTAACAGCATAGATGCAAATGAATCGGCATACTCTAAATTTGCCAGAATTATTAGGGCAGTACTAGTGGAATGGGGTGTGAAAGTTAAGGCACCAAACAACGCCACGATTCTCACTGTTCCTCACTGGGGATACATATCATCTAAATTCATCAGTAAGCTATGGAAAACAAATATACTGCCGAACCTTTTGAGAGCGAGCACATGGTCTCAAGTGTATCCACAAGGGTATGACTTTGAGCAAGACGCTGATGATCTTCTCAGTAACAAGGCGAGTAGTATAGGTATTGTATAAGAAATGTGCAGCCGTTGCCGAAGTCAAAAATAAGCCCCATCGTCCATTTTTTCGCCATTTAAGAGCCTCATCGTCTTTTCATAACGGTCCATTTTCATTCAATTCAGACATTTGTGATCAACACAACGATCCATTTTCATGGATTTCATTCACCTTTTCACCTGCTTGAGGCCTTGTTGATCTCGTTTATTTCCCCTTGAAACAAGGACAAAAATGCCGAGGCAGAAATGTCGTTAAGCTGATGCTTACATTCGCGGGATAATCCAAACGTTGATGCTCACTTTCGCGATATAATGCAGCGTTTCCAAACTCGTCAAACACTGATTTCACTCACCTTTCTTCAATTTCGAGACACCATCGTCCAAACATCCATTCTGATTTTCACAATCACACTCAGCGTTGTCACCATCGTTATGCACTGATTTCTATCACTTTTCAACCCAAATGAGATAGTATCCAAAA
>BNWK01000032.1 GCA_025998775.1 Alphaproteobacteria bacterium
CAAATTGCTAAAATGGGATGTTGCCAACATTTCAGAAACCCTATTTCTGAGGCTAAAGTTTGGTCCGATTTTAGCCTTTTTGCGGGCATTTTTCCGAAAATTAGTGTGTTTTGCACTGACTTTAGAAAAGATCTGAGGTCCGAAAAACTATATTTCTGAGATGTTGTTTAACATTTCGGAAACCCTATTTCTGAGGCTAAAGTTTGGTCTGATTTTAGCCTTTTTGCAAGCATTTTTCCGAAAATTAATGCGTTTTGCACGTGATTTCTCAAAAATTTAACGAAAAACCGACCTCAGATCTTTTTTCCCCCTTTGCTAACTACTTTCATGGTCAACCATCTAATCAACCTAACTAAGAACTTTTTCAAGAGATACATTAGTGCCTCCATTCTCGATGCTTTCTATTTTTGCTTCCCGACTACGATACGCTAATCTGTCAAGTTTTCTATTACCAACAGCAGTCCTCTTATGATCAATATCTCTCAGTAGATAGTGTTTGTATCCACAGAAGTTTTCTTGTTTTTTCAACGGTCTGAATTTACCGCATTTCAGTTTCTTGTACAATTTACCGTCTGATACATATAGATCTAGCTCAAGTAGTTTTCCATTGTAAAAATTCACCAAGCGATAACTAATTAATTTGTCAACTAGTTCTGTCTTCGGTTTATAAGAATTCTTTCCAAAGAATAAAAAATTAAATTTATTCGACTTCTTCAACATAGCTCGCACTCATTCCTTCGGCATCATCGGGAGCAGGTAACATTTTCAGTTCAATGCGGTCGTGCAGTTGATCAGCCTTTTGGCTAGACCAATTCCACCAGGTATCTTTCGTTTCTTTGCATATTTTCCACTTGCAACGTTCTTGAATATATCTGAGTATCCAAAATCATCGCCTTGGTCTCTATAATCCTGTGATAAACCATTTGCAGTATCTCCCGCTTTACCTAACCAATCTAATCCTGTATTTATTCCTGTTCCTAATCCTGGAATCACCGCATCTAACGCTGGTGCTCCGAATTTTCGAATTCCCTGAAAGAATTCGCTTTGAGCGAAATCTCCAAGTTTTCCAATAGCTGGTGCAACATATTTAAGAGCTTTACCTTTGATCCAATTCAAACCGTTCTTGATTTTGTTAAATATTCCTACCATAATATTCAGGCAACAGATATGGCAAGTAGAGCAGATTTATTCTTCATCGGTTTCAAAAACGCTACTGATTGCATCGACTCATACAAATTGCAGCACAATGGTGTAGACATCGGCACCACTATGCAAAATCGTGCAACAATTGAGTCATTTTTGTATGATCAAATGAAGCCTCAGATTGAGAAATCAAATAAACATAGATCGTATAGCTTGTGGCAAGATGTTGAGAAAGCCGATGAAAGTGTTTGTGGAATCTGCGTATCTTACTATGAACTGAGACAACAATTATCTGCTGATAATCATCGTGTTCACATTCAGTTTCCAGTTACAATTGGAGGTGATATGTTACTTCCGCTTTAAGCGTTCAATTTGTTTCCTAATGCTTTGTTCGGTGACTTGTCTTTTGTCATTAAAATTAATCCTAACGCTTTAGTGTGGTCTTCAACAAACCCACGAAAGTTTCATCTCGAAAGAGCTGAAAATCGTGAAACTTCTACTGGAGGAGGTGTTTCAAGGCCTGATTTCGTAAGATCATTACACGACGTCGGGCCATAGAATTCACCGATTTATGGTTATGATCATCGATTTGTGCAGATGAGAGTTGATGGTTGGGCTCGCTCAGAGCTTTATGTAAACGCTGACTCAACTACTCATGAAGCTTCTTTGTGGTCATCGTACAACTAAATTAAGAATCGATCCTGATTGTCTTATCACTCGTTCGGCTGTATCAACGATCATGGGATTTAGCTTAAAAGATAGTATAAGGCAAGCACTTGCGACGTATTACGCATCGACTCATTTCGTTGTACCAGCAGAAAGCATTTGGATTCAGGCATTTAGCACTGGCCCGTGTGCTAGTGGTTTGAATTGCGCTGTGAATCCTACTATGGTCAATGCGAAAGAGATTATTTCACTATTTCCGAGAACTCCAAATGATCTCACATGTTTTCGTAATCCTGAATATCATCACTTGATGCTGACTTTATTGAATCGCAATTTTCCACAGAAAGGATGCAATAGTAATAGCACTGAGTTCTTTCGTATGGAATTAGAGAACTGCAATCTTGATACAATTTTGACTCCGACTGAATCATTTGAGAATTAATATCTGAAGAAAGTATGTCCTCACTTTCCTGCACGACAGAGATGCTCCGAAGATGACACTGATTTTCTGTTTTGTTTCATTCTACTCAGATTGCGTGAATAGTGCAAATGAATCGATTACACTTACAGGTAGTCCACAATCTCAAGGTATTGGAAAAATCGATGAGTATAAAGTGGGAGATGTTTATTATTACCTCAATGCAGAAGACGATCGAGTAGATGATGAGGCTCATCCTAATCATACTGCTCCAATTCTTGCAATTGTTTCTGATAGTTTTTGGTTGTTCAGTACAAGCGATAAACCTGTGTATGAGATTTCAACTGGCTGGAATGGGACATTGCAAAAGAACTTCCCTGAAATGGTTCAGAGACTGAGGGCACAAAACGCCGAAGGCGGAAGGAGATAATAGAGACACTAAAGTAATCTTTATTTTTATAGCAAATACTCACATTAACGAGATTTTAATATGCCTGGATAGTATAAAAAAGATGGTTTGATAGTCAGAAGTTTGAATCGAAAACATCCATACGATGATGTAGAATTGACTCTGAAGAAACCAAAAATAATCTAAAATGACTCAACTTTGGGATTATCTCCAAGAGTAATTGCAGAAATAGTGAAGCGTGTAAAAACTGAAAGTAACTTTGATACAAAGAATATTTACGGAGATGCGAGAGATAAATCAAACACTATTGATAATATAAACACTGGACTTAGTGCTGGTAATTTCGTTGCGTCGCATGCATCTGATGCGTTTGATGTGGCAACAAAAATCTGTCTTAATGTTCCTTCATCTGTGTCATCATTAGCGAGTACTGCAAGTGAATTTGGAAAAGTGGCGGGACCAGCCATTAGCGGGGTTGGTGCGGTGACGAGTGGTGTTAGTTTGAGATTTGATATTGCAAACGCTAAAAAAGAGGAAAAAGTGACATTTGATAATGCAATGAATATTGCAGATGACGCCACAGGTGCTGTCTCTGGAATCGCTGGAATGTTGCCAGGTCCAGGATCAGCGATGGCTTTAGGCTTAACAATTGGTGAGAAACTCGTTACTGGTGGTTTCAAAGCAACCAATGCTGTAAAAGAAGAAGAAAAACGAGAAGGAGTTAAGCATTTGTGACCTTCAATGTGGGTGAGTACTGTCGCTGGGGAATTCTTTCCTAAATGGTGGGGTCTCAAAATAGAAGGTAATGTGTGGAAACAATATTGGGAAGACGATAAAGCAAAGAGAGAAGCAGAGAGTGAGCAAAGGAAGAAGGATAATGCAGCGCGTAAAACAGAACGTAAGAGAGTTTGGAAAAGTGGAACAGCGAATGAGAAAGCAAAGGACTTCTTTCTGGATAACTTGATGCAAACGAAATGTCCATTGTACAGAAAGACTATCTCACAATAATGTCTAAGCCTAAGTGGTGGGATCCAAGCAAAAGTGACTTTCCAGATCCTGATGATCCGTTTCCACCTGTACCTATTGTTACTCCAAAACGTCCAACACCACCTATAGTAGTTGATCCAGACATAACCGTAGATCCAGATATAACTTTAGATCCTCCAGTCACCATCATTTCCAGTTACCTCTGATAATCAACCAACGATAGTAAATTCTAATGTTATTGCGAAAGGTGTGTTACCAATGTGGTTCGTTAATGCTCCTATTAAATACAAAAAGATAATTCGAGTTATTGGCGCTACATTAAATCAAATAGTAATATCTGAGTTTTATGAATACTTGACTTCATATGTAGTACCTGTACAGCCTGGTTATAGATTATTTAGTAACATAGTCTGTAACTCGCCAAATGTGATGGTTTCCACAAGAAGTCCAAGCCATGGGGGTCCAAATGCTCCGGATCTACAAAAAGTAGTAGGCAAAGAAGGATTTGTAATGATGGTTAATAATTATAATTGTGTTAAAGAGTCTGATGTTACAATGGATAATCTTCGAGAAGTTACATTTTATATACGTAGTTGGAGTGGACATACAGATAATATGTACAGATCTTACGTTGATTTCATAGCTGAGTTAGAGTTATTGTTAGTTGATGAAAATGCATGAGTTCACAATTATTTTTATTCCAGTGAAATGACTTACGATTATTTCAATCATGTCGGCCCGAGCATCGTTGAATCCATCAATGGAAAAACTGGAACAGTCGTTATAAAAGGAAGCAGTTCTATGCTTGTTGAGAAAGGTAGTGATGGTTCGTTACAGTTAAAAGTACATCAAAAAAGGTATATAGGGGGTGTTCGGGGGAAACTGCTAAATATTGCCCTTTTTCGCCCTTTTTGAGCCCTTTTCGACATCACCAAGCATCAGCTCTAAAACACCGATTTCTTGCCCATTTGCCCCTTTCCACGACGACGTCCGACACCAGTGCACAACACTTACGCACAACACTTATGCCCCAAGTTTGCATCGTGCGCATTCGCCAAATGTCGGTGTATACAAGGGTGAATAACTCTCGCGTTGGCATTCACGTTGGCATTCGCGTTTCCCGCTGGCCGGAGGCCTGCTCATTTAGGCCTTGGCGTCGGGGGAAACTGCTGAATTTGAGCAATGTTGCCTGTATTCAATGTCGGCCGTAACCATAATTCCTTTGCGTTGGTATTCGCGTTTCACGCTGGCCGGAGGCCCCGTGCCGTAGGCCTGCTTCGTCACATTCTTGGCATTCGCGTTGGCATCACCGCCGAATCCTCTGCCAAATCTGGGTCTGCCGAAGGCTCTGGCGATGCCTCTGCCGAAGTCTCTGCCGAAGGCTCTGGCGATGCATTTGGACCGCATTTATGGTTGAAATTGGCACCCTGGGAAAAATATTCCAACCCTCGATTTTCACCGATTTCTACAACTACTCCCAGCGTCAATTGTAAAAATTTTATACTTATGTAAAAGTACAATGGTTGGCACCTATGCGAAAATCAAAAATGGCCTGAACTGGTTGAAAGGAAAAGCAGTTAAGTATGTTGCAGCAATTGTCACCAAACCAGGAGATGTTGCTGATTCAGATTTCATGCAAGGGTTGGCGAAAGTGATAACTCCAGCACTGGACACTGCGATGCCGGGTCGCGGCATGGCTGTCGATAAAGGACTGGATTGGGTTGGGAAAGCTGGAGCAATCTCCAAAGGCCTGAGTGAAGATTACAGCAAACTTGGAAAGGATTTCTCATTCACTGATGCAATTGCCAATGTTGCCACTGGCAAATACGACAAATATCGTACCAAACAAGTACTAAAGGGCATTCAGTACGCACACCGACCTGATGAACTGCATAGCAGAATACAGCTGAAGGCCCTGCCAGAGCCAGACGCTTTCACACGCACAGGATCGTACGTTGAGGAATTGGATTGAGGCTTCGCCAGAGGCCTCTGCAGAGCCTTCGGCAGTGCATGCCCTCCAGCTCCCCTCCACCAAAACAGATTTTTTATTTTTACAGTAAATCCTACAACATCACACACATGCAGAACAACTTGCACAAGATTTTGGCTTTAAACGAAGTCGGATCCGTCAATCAGCTCTTGCAGAAATTCGACCCCAAACTCGGCGTCAATGAGGGAATTGGCAAATATAGCTATCTGTCAGTCGAGAGCACATCGCCAAAGCCTTATACACAGCCAACAGAAATAACGATTCCATTAACGAATTCCAACGTTGATATTGTTGAATTTCATCGCTCCTTCTTTACCTTATGGATCGATGTTTGGTTGAATGTCTGGGTTCCTAACAATAATTTTGATCAATTTTTCCTCGCCGGTGATGACGTTGGTGCTGGATATATGGCGACATGGACTGAATACCTTGAGAAACTCGATTTATTCTTTGTTGGATTCAAGAACGCTACTGACTGCATCGACTCATACAAATTCCAACATAATGGAGTAGATATCGGGACAACAATGCAGAACCGCGCTTCCATCAAGTCATTTCTGTATAACCAGATGAAGCCGATGATTGAGAAATCGAATAAGCATGGCTCATATTCGTTGTGGGAGGATGTGGTGAAGGGTGATGAGAGTGTCTGTGGGGTATTTCTTACGTACGCAGAATTGAAAGCGCAACTGACACCAGAAAATCATAGACTTCGGGTCCAGTTCCCAGTGACGATTGGATTTGACATGTTGCTTCCATTGCAAGGCTTTAATCTCTTCCCCAACGCCTTGTTTGGCGACCTGTCACTCGTCATCAAAGTCAATCCGAATGCTCTTGTTTGGGCTAGTACAGACCCTCAGCGCTTTCTACTTACTCGAGTGAGAAGTGTTTGGGCACCTGCTGCTAACCGAGATGGTGTTTTCTATGGTGCTGAGACTACTTGTCAGCACTTGGAACAAATACTCCCAGCTAGGAATTTCAGTCACAGATACACTCAAATGCGTGTTGAAGGAATTGCAAGAGGTCATGTATATAGTGTTGATGTGGGTGGAGGAGTTGGTAATGGAAGTTATGTTTGTGTCCCGATGCGTATTGATCCTGATTGCTTGATCACGAGGTCCGCTGTCTCGACCATTATGGGATTTTCGTTAAAGGACTCAGTGAAGCAAGTATTAACGCAATATTATGCGAGTGTTCCTTTTGTAGTTCCATCGGAGAGGATATGGATTCAAGCCTTCAGCACTGGACCATCAGCAAGTGGGTTGAATTGCGCAATGAATGCACCACTAATTAATGCGAAAGAGATTATAAGCTTGTTTCCACGCACTCCTAATGATCTTACATGCTTCAGAAATCCTGAGTATGAGCACCTGATGCTGACGCTGCTGAACCGTAATTTCCCGCAGAAAGGATGCAATAGCAACAGCACTGAGTTCTATCGAATGGAGTTAGAATCTTGCAATCTCGATACAATTTTATGTCCAACGCAGTCGTTCGAGAATAGCTATCTCAAGAAAGCTTGCCCATATTTTCCTCTGCGTCAGAGATGCTCGGAGGATGACACTGATTTCCTCTTGATATTTAATCTTGAGCGTCAGTCTTCAAATGCCTTCTTCTCCGACCACGTCAATAGCGCCAACGAATCTATAACGCTGACCGGTAGCCCACAGTCGCAAGGGATTGGAGATGGAGCGGTAGGTAAAGGAGGCGATGTATATTATTTTCTTAACGCAGAGAATGATCAAACTGATGACGAATCTCATAAGAATCACACTGCCCCTATCCTTGCTGTTGTATCAGACACGTTTTGGCTCTTCACTGTTGGTGACCGACCCACTTATGAGATCGCTGCTGGCTGGAATGAGACATTGGCGAAGCATTTCCCAGATGTACTTGCGAGGCTGAGCGGGCGGTGTGCATCAATGAATTTATTTTTAGCTAAACATGGTCGGTGAGTATAGTAAGAATAATTTAGTGCTCCGGAGTTTGAAGCGCAAATACCCGTACGACGACATCGAGATGGTACTGAAGAAGCCAAAAATAATCTATAACGACTCAACATTAGGGCTGCCTCCTGACATGATAAGCTCACTGGTCAAGAACGTGAAACAAGTATCAAACCAATACACCAACGGACAAGGAGAGATCCGAGACACCATACAATCAATTAAAGACGCTAACAGCAATATAGATACAGCAGCGTCGATTGCATCAAAAGCATCAACTGCAGTTGATTTTGCCTCAAAAATAGGTGTCACTGTTCCTTCGTCAATCTCTACGTTGGCCACAACTGCGAGCGAAATCGGTAAGGCAGCTGGTCCTGCTCTAGGGGCTGTTGGAGCAGCAGCGTCGGGTGCAGGGTTGGTTTTCGATATTGCAGACGCGAGGAAAGAGGGGAAAGCAACATTCGATAACGCCATGAAAATGGCTGATGATGGTACTGGAATCGTTGCTGGAATAGCTTCGATGCTTCCTGGACCTGGTACAGCAATTGGAGCAGCACTGAGTATCGGAGAGAAAATCGTGACTGGTGGATTCAAGGCAGCTCATGCGGTGAAGGAGGAGGGGAAGAGAGAAGGAGTTAAGCATCTGAAACCTGGAGTGTGGATGAGCACTGTGTTGGGAGAATTCACTCCTAAATGGTGGTCGTTAGACATCGGAAGTAAGGAATGGAAGCAGTATTGGAAGGATGACAAGGCTGAGAAAAAAGCGGCTGCTGCAGAGAAGAAGAAAGAAAAGGCAAAACAGAAAGCAATACGTAAAGAGATTTGGAAACATGGAACAGCAAAACAGAAAGCTATGGACTTCTTTTTCGGGTAAGAGACCACGCAGTGGTCTGAGCCTACGGCAAACTTTGTTCCCGGGCTCCGCCTAGCACCTGCAGTCCCGTTATTTTTAACATCAATGAAAGCATGTCAGTGATCAAGAAAGGGTACCTCACAGTAACATCCAAACCAAAATTCTGGGATACAAGTAAGGGAGAGGTTCCTGATCCCGATGATCATTTTCCGCCAGATCTTCACTATCCATTTACTCCACCTGATGTCGATGTCGATCCACCTACGACTTCCCCTCCCGATGTCGATCAAATAATATTGAACTCCAATGCTGTTGCGAAGTGCGTGTTGCCGATGTGGTTCATAAACGCGCCAATTAAATACAAAAAGATAATTAGAGTTCTGGGGACAACTGTAAATCAAATCCAAATTGATGAGAATGGTTTATTGACACTAATCGAAGAGCCTGTTGGACCTGGCTATAGAGTTTTCAGTAATATAGTCTCAAATTCACCAAACGTAATGGTCTCGAAAAGATGTCCAAGTCATATGGGTCCGAACGCTCCTGATCTTCAGAGAGTTATCGGAAAAGAAGGATTCGTAATGATGGTTAATAATTACAACAGTGTCAAATATCACGGCCGATAACCTAAGAGAGATGACGTTTTACATACGCACATGGAATGGATACACTGACCAACGGATGCCAAGTTATGTTGGTTTCATTTGCGAACTTGAGCTGTTGTTAGTTGATGACTCTTAAATTTATTTCTATAATAAATACTGCTAGCTTCGCAATGAATCGCATCGTCGAATCTGTAAATGGAAAATCTGGTGTGATCACCATAAAAGCAGCTGATGATCCAATCAACTGGTGGAGGAGGAACACCAGGGCAGAAGGGTGACAAAGGCGACCAAGGCGACAAAGGTGACAAAGGCGACAAAGGCGACAAAGGCGACAAAGGCGACAAGGGCGACAAAGGCGACGATGGTAGTTTTGCGAATTTCGATGGAACTTTAAGTACAACAGAGACACTGAATATAACCGGAGAAAAGGGCCTGTTCTTAACCACTGCAAGCGATGAAAATCATGGTGGCTCTGTGACTTGGCGATGTTGGGATACACACGATGGCACTTATGGAAGTCTGCAAAACATAACTACTAAAGTCTCAGATTCTAAAATAGAGCTCAAAAAGGCAAACGGTGCTCGGGCCGAAATTCTATTTAGTACGTAAAACATTTTTACTCATTAGAAAACACTCATGACTTATGATTACTGGAGAGAGTTCGGACCAAGTTTTGTTGAGTCGGTTAATGGTAAATCAGGGGCTGTGAGCATCAGAGGGTCTAGTTCGGTGCTGGTTGAGCGCGGAAGCGATGGTTCGTTAGTAGTAAGAATAAGGGGACATTTTGCATAAAGTTCGAGAAAAAGGGTAATTCGGGCACAAATTCGTCATTTTGGAGCATCAATTTTTCTCGCTGATGAGAAGAATCGACGAAAATCATCAACTTTTTCACCAATTCTCAACACAAACCCGATTCGCCAAAATCAGCCATTGACCAATATCACGCACTTCACCAAAATCAGCTCTTTTTGCCCACTTTTTCACCAATTCTCAGCATCAGCTTTTACCCACGAACTCCCAAAATCAGCACTCCCGCACCGATCGGAAACCCCAAAATGAGGTAATTTAAGCACGAAAACACCAATAATCATCACTTCCGAAAATGCATAAGGTTCCTCAAAACCCCGAAAAGTCGACGAAAACATAGAAAAATAACGCTGACGAATTCGGCAACACGGACAATAACGAGCATCGTTTCTGAATCAGTGCCCATTATCATTTTCAGTCCATTTTCGGCTCATTCACGCCACATTTTCAGTCCACTTTTTTATTTTATTTTGTTTCATTTAATTTTTGTCGTCTTTTTTAACAGGTATGTAAAAACACCGATGTCGGCACCGTCAGCAGTCACAACGAAGGCTGAAATCGAACGTGCTTTTGATGAGGCTTACATATACCAGGATTCAATCAACTACGACGACTGCAGGTGGATTAAAGAGAAGGTTACAAACGCTGCTCTGACAAAGATTGCTGCACATGTCAAGGTTACAGAGGCAACTGTTGCGTAGATGATGCACCGGCGCTGTATGTATTTAATATAATCATTCATAAATGGTCCCCAGCAATTTTGCCCTCACATCATCGTTATCGACGACGTGCATAGGGTGGCTACGCGAGTAGTTAAGATAATGTATAAAAAAGATGTGAGGTCGAGAAAATGTGTTTTTCTTTAAAACAAGCCCCAAAAACACCCTAAATTCGACCCTAATGCCCCAAAAAAGGCAAAAATAAGGCCCAACTTTAGCCCCAAAATTAGTGTTTTGAAAATGTTGGCTGACATTTCATTTTAGTGAAAAACGGACCTCACACCTTTTTCAAAAGAGTGAAAAACACCAATTTCTCACTAACTTGGTAACCAAACAAAATCACAACTTGGTAACACGAAATTCGGATTCAGCGTCAAATTCTGCATATATGACATCAATGAGAGCTCAAAACACTGACGCAAACACCCATGTACCAATGTACCAATGTACCCATGTCTGCAAAAATGGCAAAAAAAGCTCCCGCCCCAAAATTTTTAAAAAATATTTCAAAAATGTTAACACTTGTTTAATCGTCAGCGTACTTCACCTAGACCTTGACTTCACGAGGTCCTAAAGAGGGATACTGAAAGTCGAATTGTAGCTTATCCGCAGATTTTGATATAAGAAATTTTGAATTACTTGCTTCAAAATATTGTATAGGGCGTTGGAAAGTTGAAGAAATTTGAATATATCCACCAACTGATATAAACTTTGAGTCTGACGAAGGAAAAAACGTGTCAATCTCGATTACTCCAGGATCGATAGAACTTTCATATGTTTTGATGTATACTTTTTTACCAGAATAAGTCTCACCAGTTTCCTGTGCTGTTGATGTTGGATTTACTACTTTGATTTCCATACTATTCAAGTACAGTTGCTTGTTTCCACCACTTGCACCAATATTCAAACTACCGGTAATTTTGGTGTTTTGACTGGCGCCTCCAATAACAATTGTGTTAGCCTCAACGTTAGTAATTTCGTTTCCGATTGCTACAATGTTATTACCTTCAACTTCGTTACTATATCCGAATACAAAACTGTGAATTCCAGTAACTTCGTTCATAAATTCAATAGCAACACTACTTGTTCCGTCCACTTATTGTTATCGCCAATTGCAAAATTATCACCACCCCTCGCTGTGTTCCCTTGTCCCATTATAGCGGAGCCTATACCGGTGGCAGTGTTTCCCTTTCCTAAGCTAATACTATAATTACGTGTAACGCCATTTCCCCGACCAATCGCAACACTACCAATTGATGAGACAATGTTTTGATATCCAAAGGCGTAACTTCTCTCCCCATTAGCTTCGTTCTTTGATCCGATTACAGCACCATTCACTCCATTAACTATGTTGTTATTGCCAAACGTACTACCACTAACACTTATTGTGTTATAGTTCCCTACTGCAAACGAGTCCTGACCTGAAATATAGTTACCTCGACTAACCACAACATCACCACCACTACTAATTATATTATTATAACTTCCGACTGTAAAAGAGGACTCGCCTGTGACGACGTTTTCATTACCAAGTGCGGCACTATAACTTGACACAACATTGTTACTTTTTCCTACTACAGAAGTATTTACTCCACTGGCTGTGTTAGCATTTCCAATGGCTATACTTCTATCTCCCGTAGCGGTGCTGCCGTTGCCTAAAGCTATGCTATCTTCACCTTCACCAGCGTGATTGCTATCCCCACCGGGTCCAAGTCCACCAAGGATATCGGGATGAACTTCAAATTTGATTCCATCTCTGGTGTTTTTTACTAACACTGACTCAGATCCTTCAAAATTTACTACACCCGATCTACCGTTTACTGATTCAACAATAGGAATTGCTTGATTAACTACATAAGCGTAAGTCATTTCAGTGAAATAAAAATAATTACTTAGTCTGGGTCAATGTCTCCAATCGGTGGAGTGACGTCAACTCCAGGTCTTTCACCAGGGGTAATTGGTATAATCGGAATCTCAGGGTCAATTGGAATGGCGTTGTCCCACACGAGTACCGCTCGAGCACCGTTTGCCTTTTTAAACTCAATGCAGAAATCCGAAACTTTTATAGTTATGTTTTGCAGACTACCATAAGTTCCATCATGCTTATCCCAGCATCGCCAAGTGACGTCCCCGCCGTGATTAGCATCGCTTGCTGTCGTTAGAAACAAACCCTTTTCACCTGTTATATTCAACACTTCAGTTGTACTCAAGTTCCCATCAAAATTGCCAATGGTACCAGTGTCACCTTTATCGCCTTTATCGCCTTTATCACCCTTTTGTCCCTGAGGTCCTTGTGGGCCTTGAGTTCCACTGCCTGTATCACCCTTATCGCCTTTATCACCCTTCTCTCCCTTATCACCCTTTTGACCCTGAGGTCCTGGTGGGCCTTGAGTTCCGCTTCCACCAGTGGATTGCAAAGTGATAAAAGTTCCTGTGTCATTCACAATCATGGAATCATCAGCGGCTTTAATAGTGACAACACCAGATTTACCATTAACGGATTCTACAATGCGATTCATTTTGTCTTGGCTAAAGTTTAAGATTCATCAACCAACAACAACTCCAACTCACAGATGAAATCAACATAGCTTGGAAGACGTTGATCGGTGTACCCATTCCAGGTCCGAATATAGAAGGACATTTCATTCAAATTGTCCATAGTGACATCGAATTCCTTAACACTGTTGTAATTATTAACCATCATCACGAATCCTTCTTTACCGATGACTGTTTGTAAATCCGTGGCATTCATACCGTTGTGACTTGGGCTTCTTCTTGAGATCATTACG